>NZ_QBTW01000013.1:0-101980 GCF_003057865.1 Muricauda brasiliensis
TCTCGTAAAAGAGTCTTGACCATAACGGCAGGGCTCTTTTCTATTTAGGGCTATCCTGAATCAATCCAAGACGCATCTCAACTGCGCTCGATGTGACAACTACAGTTGTGCATTACTTGTCATTTCGAGCACAGTCGAGAAATATAGATGCTTAAACCCATTTCACTCTTTCAAAAAATGACAATGGGTAATTGTAAATTGTTTATTGGTAGCTGTAAATTGATTTACGGAATCCACTTGTCCTTGCCAAAATCCGGTTTACGCTTTTCCAAAAATGCGTTTCTACCCTCTTTTGCTTCGTCCGTCATGTAGGCCAATCGTGTAGCTTCACCAGCAAACACCTGTTGTCCGACCATGCCATCGTCTGTAAGGTTCATGGCAAACTTTAGCATTTTTATGGATGTGGGCGATTTGGCCAAGACTTCCTGGGCCCATTGATAGGCAGTATCCTCTAATTCATCATGAGGGATAACAGCGTTTACCATCCCCATTTCATATGCTTCTTGTGCGGAATAGTTCCTTCCTAAAAAGAAAATCTCACGGGCCTTTTTTTGCCCTACCATTTTGGCGAGATATGCGGAGCCGTAGCCGCCGTCAAAACTGGTAACGTCGGCATCGGTTTGTTTAAAAATGGCATGTTCCTTACTGGCAAGGGTCATATCGCACACCACATGTAGGCTGTGCCCTCCCCCAACGGCCCATCCGGGCACTACGGCAATGACCACTTTGGGCATAAAACGAATCAAGCGCTGTACCTCTAAAATATTTAAACGGTGGTAGCCATCGTCACCCACGTAGCCTTTATGTCCACGTGCCTTTTGGTCGCCCCCGCTGCAAAAGGCCCATTTGCCATCCTTAGAAGATGGTCCTTCGCCAGAAAGCAGCACTACCCCAATGGAGGTATCCTCTTGCGCATCGTAAAAAGCTTTGTACAGTTCGCTAGTGGTTTTGGGGCGGAACGCATTGCGTATATCGGGGCGGTTAAAGGCGATACGTGCCACGCCATTACATTTTTTATAGGTAATATCTTCGAATTCCATGGCGGTCTGCCAGTTGGGTGATTCCATAGTTGTAGTTTTTATTGAATCACAAAATAACGGAAATTCTAGATCATGGTGGTTTTGAATTACTCCTGCCGACACCACTAAAAGAATAATTTGATTAAATTAATGATTGACAACAGTTTAATGTATGCCAATCCTTGTAGGTAGTTTTATTTTTTTCAACTACCTATGAAAATCACTACTAACCTATTTACCATGAGATTGACAATTCTACTATTTTTAATATTCCTTCAAACCACTTCAATAGTTTCTCAAACCTCTCTTAAAGAAATCGACCTTAATAATGGAAAATTCAAAGTGGGATTCCAATATTATACGACCTATGATAGCACAAGAACTTACAGTAGAATATATGACTACACCAATAAAAAAATAGAAAGACCGATTCCAGTAAGTATATGGTATCCCACTGAACAGAATGTGGATGATGTTGAACCGCTGACGGTCTTAGATTATCTTGAAATTTTAAAAGAAGAGGAAGAATGGGAACATCTGCCCAATGATCAAATATTGAATTGGTTTTATTATCAAAATACCCCCGCTAATCAAAAACATCTTATAGAAGAATCTACTGCTTATGCAAATGTGGAATTTGCAAATGGAGAATTCCCAGTAGTCATCTATAGGCCAAGTTTTCAAGCGTCTTCCATTGAAAATTTTATGCTTTGTGAATATTTGGCAAGTAACGGTTTTGTGGTCATATCAAGCCCAAGTAGAGGAACGGAAACTCGCTGGTTCAGCAGCAATAATGCCAAGGAAATTGAAACACAGGCTAGGGATGCGGAGTTTTTGATCAAGGAAATAGGGAAACTTTCTTTTGTGGATTACGAAAAGATTGCTCTAATGGGGTTCAGCTTTGGGGGACTATCAAATATCATAGTGCAAAATCGTAACGACAATATAAAAGCAATCGTTAGCCTTGATGGTACAGAAAGATATCAATATGGATTACTGGAGCAATCCCCATTTTTTGATTCTAAAAAAGTAGACGTTCCGTACATTCATATGGCTCAGAAAGAAATTCCTGAAACAGTTTTAAAGGAAGATAAGATTGATTTCGAACTAAATACTGTATTCCAATTATATGATAGCATAACAAACAGCAAAGTGTATCGGTTGAGGTTTCATAATCTGACACATAGCTACTTCAGCACATTGGGAGTCCTTTTTGCAAATAGAGATGAAAGACAGGACAAAAGCGATTCTGAAATTATGGAATCGTACAAATGGGCTGCGATTTACACCTTGAATTTTTTAGAAGCTACTTTGAATAAGAATAAAAAAGCAATGGGGTTCATTGAAAACAGGCCAGAAAACAATGGGGTGGGGGAAAAACTGATAACTCAGAAAATCAAACAACAAACAAAGCAAACATTCTCGTTTCAGGATTTTAATCAGTTGGCTTCAAACCAAAACTATGAAAACTTAATACAACTACATGATTCAATTGTAGCGATGTATCCTTCGTTCGAAATTCCAGAGGGTAGTTTAAACATACTCGGATTACAACTTGTTTTCAATCCAAAAACATCATTGCAGGGAATAAACGTATTTTTATTGGCAACAAAACTTTATCCGGATTCTTCAAACCTCTATGATAGCTTGGGTGAAGGATATTTGTTCATTGGTGAGAAGAAAAAGGCCATAGAGAGTTTTGAAGAGTCTCTGGCATTGAACCCTCAAAATCCCAATGCCATTGATCGATTAAAGCAACTTAAAAAATAAAGGCCTGTTTTTCCTTCTAAAAATCAGATGTCTGACTTTTAGCGTCAATATTTTCTTGGTATGCATCAACCCCCAAATTACTTCCATTCTACTTTCGTGATGGATTAGAAACCCCAAAATATTTATATCATGAAAAAGAATTTAATTTTATTAGGTGTCCTGTTTGTAGGATTTACCTCTTTTGCGCAGAATACGAACAATGTACAACTAGGAGTGCGTGGTGGTGCCAATTTTGCCACTGTTGCAGGTGATGATTTTGATAGTCCGGATTCAAGAACATCATTTTATTTAGGCCTTTTGGCCGAAGCGCCATTGTCCGACCATGTATCGTTGCAGCCAGAGGTGTTCTACTCTGCACAAGGTTTTGATATTACCGATGAACCGGATACACCAGATGCGCAATTTCAGGTAGACTACATACAAGTTCCTGTGCTTTTAAAGTTTTATATAGCAGATGGACTTAACATTCACGGTGGCCCACAGTTTGGTTTTAAAGTGAACGAAGAACTGGATTTTAACCCAGGAGAGGATTCTGGAGATTTTGACTCAGATTCCATCAACAGCTTTGATTTTCAGGGAACCGCCGGTGTAGAATATAAATTCCCATCTGGATTTTTTATCCAAGGAAGATATTCTTACGGTTTTTCCGAAATGATCGAGGACGTCGATGTTCATAACTCCGTTTGGTCCGCAGGCCTTGGATTTATGTTCTAAAAGAACTGTACAAAAAATTGAAAAAGAAAATGGGAAACTCCATCTATTCACTTAGATGGAGTTTTTTTATGCTTAAAATGCTTTAATGATTTATTTGTTGGGTAATTTTAGTCTTTCAGGTTAAATTCATCCACAAAGTTCAACTGGATTCAAAATAATGCTCATTAGGTACTGTTTTTATAGGGTATGACACTAAGGTGACATCTAAATGTCGTGGCGCTGTCATGCATGCTACGATAACTTTGTTCCCGAACTAAAAATCATATATCATGAACAATTCATCAATCGGGGAACGATTAAAATATCAGAGAAAAATTAAAGGTTATTCCCAAGAAGAACTTGCAGACAGAACCAATGTAACCGTACGAACCATCCAACGAATAGAAAAGGAAGAGGTCTCCCCCCACCTAAATACCATCAAACTTTTGGCCATTGCGCTAGATATTGAAGTGGATGAGCTTGTTGCTTTGGATGATCCAAAAGAAGAAACCGTAAAAAAGAAATGGTTGCTCTTGATGCATGCAACACCCTTGGCCGGGTTGATCTTACCACTATTAAATGTGTTGATTCCACTTTTTCTGTGGATTCACAAGCGGGAAGATAATCCTGTGTACAACGAACATGGCATCAAGGTCATTAATTTTCAGATTACCGTATTGATACTTGCGATTTTGTCTTTTATAAGCTTACTGACTATTGAAAAGTGGGGCTTTTTCATTTTCATTTCAGTGGTACCGATTTGTATTGGAATAATGCTGTTCAACATCGTGTATGTAGTACAAAAAAATAAATGTTACTATCCGTTCTCCATTCCATTTATCAGATTGAAGAAAAGCAGAACATTTGTTTTGATGGCTTTGATGGGCATGGCGCTAATGGGCAGTTGTACTGCTCAAAAACTAGAAACCATCGAGCGTTTGGACGGTTATGTGATAACCAAGGACTCTGTAACTGCCAAAATCCACCAATTGATGGATGATGCCAAAATATATGGTACTGCCATATCAATTTTTAACGATAACCAACCTGTCTATAAAAAAGTATTTGGTTATAAAGATTATCCAAACCGTATACCATTTACCGATTCCACCAACATTTATGGGGCATCCTTTAGCAAAGCGGTATTTGGTGTTTTGGTGATGAAATTGGTTGAGCAAGGTGTTATTGACCTGGATACACCGCTTGAATCTTACTTGCCACAAAAAATATATGAATACGAACCCCAAACAAGTTGGCACGACGATTTTTCAAGTCTTAAGGAGGACTCGCTCTACACCAAAATAACTGCTAGAATGTGCCTGACCCACACCACCGGGTTTAAAAATTATCGATGGTTTGAAGAGGATTATAAACTCCGCACCCATTGGGAACCCGGCACCAAATTCGGATATAGTGGCGAGGGTTTCATTTATCTACAAGTGGTTTTGGAAAAGTTAACGGGCAAAGGTCTGGAACAGTTGGCCCAAGAATACATATTTGAGCCTCTGGACATGAAAAATTCCGCCTACGAGTGGAAAACCAGATTTGACAAGGATTTTGCATTGGGCCACGATGAAGATGCGAAAGCACTTAAAAAGGATAAGGACAATGAGCCCCGGGGCGGAGGTACTCTGGAGACGACTGCCAAAGATTACACCAAATTTCTCACCGCTGTGCTCAACCAAGAATTGATCAGTAAGGAATCCTACGAAGAAATTTTCTCCCCACATATCAGAATTAAGACCGAAAAACAGTTTTATGAAGGTGAAGGCAAAATCACGGATAAATATGATGACATCAATCTTGGGTATGGTCTTGGCTGGGGTTATTTTGAAACACCATACGGAAAAGCGGTTTTTAAGGAAGGACATGGAAGCGGATTTGTACATCATTCCGTTTTGTTCCCTGAGACCGGAAAAGGTATTATGATCATGACTAATTTCGAGAACGGCAACAGTATTTTCAAGGAATTGTTGGAGGTGATAATGATGGATACTTACACACCCTGGGAGTGGGAAAATTATATTCCGTACGATAAAAAATGACCCACTTTTATAACATTACAAGTATCTTTACTAGAACATAATAGAATTTTTCAGAAGAGTATGGCAAAGAAAAAGTACATCATATCGGTAATACAATTAAACCTGGACAACACACCCGAAAACAATTTGGTCAAATGTACCGAATGGGTAAAAAAGGCAGCAAGTAAAGGGGCCGAGGTCATTTTACTGCCCGAACTGTACAGTAGCCATTATTTTTGCCAGAGCGAGGACACGGAGAACTTTGCGTTAGCGGAACCACTTTATGGCACTTCTTTCAAGGCGTTCAGTGCGTTGGCAAAAGAACTCGGTGTGGTCATAATAGTTCCGTTTTTTGAAAAACGAATGGCCGGAGTGTACCATAACAGTGCCTACATAATCGATACGGACGGAACAGAGGCCGGACTATATCGCAAAATGCACATTCCGGACGATCCACATTTCTATGAAAAATTCTATTTCACCCCAGGAGATCTCGGGTTCAAGAACATTCCGACCAAAAAAGGAAATATAGGTACCTTGATTTGTTGGGACCAGTGGTATCCGGAAGCTGCAAGATTAACGGCTTTGCAAGGAGCGGAAGTACTCTTCTACCCTACTGCCATTGGCTGGCATCCCCAGGAAAAAGAGGAATTTGGTGAAAAGCAGCACGGTGCTTGGATGAATGTAATGAAAGGACACGCCGTTGCAAATGGGGTCTATGTGGCTGCCGCCAACCGAATCGGGCTTGAAAAATATCTTCCGGACACTAATGGTATCGAATTTTGGGGATCCTCCTTTATTTGTGGCCCCCAAGGAGAGATCTTGGCGCAAGCATCCAATGATCAGGAAGAAATATTAATGGCCGAAGTAGATTTAGATCTTCAGGAAAATGTAAGGCAAAATTGGCCGTTCCTCAGGGACAGGCGTATAGATATGTACGGTTCCATTACCAAACGTGCCATCGACTAATATGAAGAAGGAAAATTGGGTATTCCCCGCAGAATGGGAAAAGCAAGAGGGCATTTTGCTTTGTTTCCCACATAATGGTAACGATTGGCCAGGTAAATACGGAGCCATTCAATGGGCCTTTGTGGAATTCATCAAAAAAGTTTCGCAATTTGAAAAGGTGATTCTTGTGGTTTCATCAGAAAAGCTTCAGGTTAAAGTACATGGTTTGCTGGGCACGGCGCACGTTAACATGGAGAAAGTTTCCTTTATCGTGCACAAGACCAACCGGAGTTGGATGAGGGATTCGGGCCCTATCATCGTCAAAAATGGAAAGAAACGGAAAGCAATCAACTTTAACTTTAATGGTTGGGCAAAATATACCAATTACAAACTGGATAAACACGTGCCCAAAAAGGTCTCGGATTTTTTAAATATTCCTGTTGAACACGCAGTGTATAAAGGAAAACCCATTGTTTTGGAAGGCGGAGCCATCGATGTGAACGGTAAGGGCACCTTGATCACTACAGAAGAATGCCTTTTGGACCCTAATGTTCAGGTAAGAAACAAAGGTTTTATCAAAGAAGATTATGAGGCTATTTTTAAGGAGTATTTTGGAGTTACCCATACCATATGGTTGAAAGACGGTATCAAAGGTGATGATACACACGGACACGTTGATGATTTAGCTCGATTTGTAAATGAAGAAACTATTGTCACCGTGGTTGAAAATGACCCCAAAACATCCAATTATGTTACGCTACAAGAAAATTTGAAGCGTTTGAAGCAGGCGAAGTTGGAAAATGGGAAATCACCAAAGATTATCGAGCTGCCAATGCCCCATCGCTTGGAATTCGATGGTTTGGAATTACCAGCCAGCTATGCAAATTTCTTGATTTTGAACAAAGCTGTTTTGGTGCCAACCTTTAATGATAGTCGTGATCGTGAAGCTTTGAATATCTTGTCAGAGGTATTCAAGGATAGAGAAGTAATCCCAATAAATGCCATTGATTTAATATGGGGATTCGGAACTTTACACTGTCTAAGTCAGCAAATACCAGTTTAGGTACAACCTTTATTCTTTTCCTCAATCCATTTGGCCATGTACTTAGTGCTCATCATGGTTTGGTATTGTAACAACTTTCCAATAAAATTTTGTTTACGGTGAGTTTCCAATACGCTGCGTATGTGGTTCACTCGCTCCACCAGTCGGTCTTGTAAAAATGCTCCATCATACATAGTTTGAAGAAGTTCGAGCCCCTGCTCTTGAGCTGTTTCCCATAAGTCTTTGCTTTGATGAAGTTTTACGGAGATTTGGGCAAAATCTTTCCAATTATTTGTGATCGAGCCGTTCCAAGGAAGATCTTTGTGCATACCTTCCGCACCTACCGTGGTAGTTACGCTGGGCGTTCCAGTTCGCATGGCATCCATTAGTTTCCCCTTTATACCAGCTCCAAACTGTAAGGGTGCCAACAGTACTTTTGCCTTATTGAGTACGACATCCACATTTTCGGTCCATCCTTTCACATAAAAACCTGATTTAGGATGGTGCATTTGACTTACTTGTTGCGGTAAGTATGCGCCATAAATGTGAATTTCAGCGTCAGTTAATTCTTTTCTTATGCTAGGCCATATCTCTTGTTTTAGAACTTTAACAGCATCAATATTCGGGCTATGCTTACCATTGCCAATGCTTACGAAGCCTTGTCTATCTTCAAAAGAGGTAAACTTTTTCCTGGATATGGCCGAAGCATCGATCATGAAAGGTAAATGCATGAGCAACTCCGATGGAATATGTAGTTCTTTTTGTAAAATCTCCATTTCGTAAGTGGAAATTATTAGACTAAGGTCACAACGATAGGTACTGGCTATTTCCCGTAAGGTCATTGGATGGTTTTTCCAATCATCGATTACAAAGGGACTTTGTTTTTTTTGAGCTTCTTCCCTAGCCTTTCGTAAAGCATGTAAATCTTCTGTATTGAGGATGCGTAACGCTTTTGGGGCAAATTCAGCGACGCGCCATCCAAATTGCTCTTCGACCATAAATCGGTCAAAAATGACAATGTTGGGCAAAAGTTTTTTAATAAAATCATCAAAACTCGAATCGTTGAGTTGTATGGCGACTTCGGCGACTCCAATTTTTTCTAAATCCAGACTATACTCCGTTCTGCTTGCCGTACTAGCAAAGGTGATGTTGTAACCAAATTTTAAAAATGCTCCCAATAATTGTTGCATACGACAGCCGGCAGCAGTAGTGGTCGGCTCTGGCCATACAGACCCAATGACAAGGAGTTTTTTTAACATACTAAATTACATGTACATGGGTAAATGGTAAAAGTACTACGTCAGAATCCAATAATCCAGATTTACATTTTGGCCGCAAACATTTTGGAAATACTCGAGCGCAGTTTACGTTCATAATCCTCCTCCAGCCACTCTTTGTAGTTTTTTGTGTTGTTCATGATGCAGTACGAATACTGCTTAACACGATACTGGATTTCATCTTTGAGCTCTTTGGCCAAAATTCGGGCATCGAATACATCCTCACTGTTTTCCACGCATATTTGGGCGTGCTGCTCAATACTTTTTTCAAGGACCAATTTTGATTTTTTGCCCTGCGCGAAAATCTTTTTATATTCTTCTTTTACATCAAAGGTGATGTTGTTCGAGTTACTGAATTTAGCACGAAGCTCATCTGGCATCTCATAAACAAAATCACGCTCGATTTCCTCATCATTTTTAATGTTCTCCAAATAAAAGTCCGGAAAATGGAATATTTCCTGCCAATCGATCGGCGCATCCCATGGGCCAAAACGCGCAATATTGTTACCCATATCGATTACGTTGAACTCATTTTTGTTTGGAAGAACCCTAGAGCCTCTACCGATCATTTGGAAATACAAGGTGAGTGATCTTGTGGCCCTGTTCAAAATAATGCTCTCAACCGTAGGTTCATCAAAACCTGTGGTGAGAATACTAACTGAGGTCAATATGGCATCGGGGGTTTCCGCGAACCACTCCAGAATCTCTTTTCGCTCCGTGGCCGTGTTTTTATTGTCCAAGTGCCTAACGTTATAGCCTGCTTTTTTAAAGGTCTCATAAACGTACAGGGACGTGTTGATACCGTTGTTGAAAATCAACGTTTTTGTGCCCTTGGCAATCTCCTCGTATGCTGTGAGCAGTTTACCGAGCATACTGTGGGCACTGTAAAATTCATCGGAAGATTTTACGGTATAGTCCCCATTAATGCCCAGTTTTAGGGTACGTAGGCTAACATCGTAATTGTATAGATTGGCCTTGGCCAAGAAATTTTTATCGATCAACGATTGTATGGACTCCCCAATGATCAAATGCTTGTAATTGTCCTTCATGGGGAGTTTAATGTTGGAACTCAATGGTGTGGCCGTTACTCCCAAAATGGTGGCCTTGTCAAAATATTTAAAGAGTTTCCTAAAGGAATTGTAGTGAGCTTCATCGATAATGACCAAGCCAATATTGTTGATTTTGACTTTTTCTTCCTGTAAACGGTTGTTCAGGGTTTCCACCATGGCAACAAAGCACATGTAATCGTCCTGATCATAAAGCTCTTTAACTTCACTGTTGATGACTTTGTTGGCTACTCCAAATCCCTTGAGCATTTTGGAAGTTTGTTTACTAAGCTCTATTCGGTGTGTGAGTACCATTACTTTTTTTCCGGTCTGCTCGATAAACCTGCGGGTGATTTCAGAAAACACCACTGTCTTTCCGCCTCCTGTTGGTAGTTGGTACAAAATGTTGGTACCCTCCGGAAGCTCGTCCAGTTGGGTGAAGATTTTGTTCAGGTCTTCTTCCTGATAACCGTATAATGTTTTCTTCTTGACTTTTTTGTTTACCTCCAAAGGGAAATGCGTTATGGATTGTTAAATAAAAAACCCTACAAAATTAGGGGTTTTTTGCGCTTGAGACCAATCCTTCTTGGCTTTTCTATCAAAATTGTATTAACAATTAAAATATCACGTCTTTTTTTGCGAATCGCTTATTTGCTCATAACATTTTGATAACAATAACATTTTGGACTTGGAAAAATGCATATTATAATGTATAATGATAGTTTATAACACTAGTAAACCAGATACAAGAATGAGGCAGCTAAAAATCATCAAACAGGTCACGAACCGTGAATCCAAATCACTTGACAAATACTTGCAGGATATCAGCAAAATCGATTTGATCACCGCGCAGGAAGAAGTTGAGCTAGCACAGAAGATCAGGACCGGAGACCAAGCTGCTTTGGAAAAATTAACCAATGCAAACTTAAGGTTTGTGGTATCCGTTGCAAAACAGTACCAGAATCAAGGGTTGAAGCTCCCAGATTTGATCAATGAAGGAAATGTTGGATTGGTAAAAGCAGCCAAACGTTTTGATGAAACCCGTGGGTTTAAATTTATTTCCTATGCTGTTTGGTGGATTCGCCAGTCCATTCTGCAAGCTTTGGCGGAGCAGTCCCGTGTGGTACGTTTGCCATTGAACAAAATTGGATCCATAAATAAAATAAAAAAGACATTTTCATATCTGGAGCAGGCACATGAACGTCCACCATCCCCAGAAGAGATTGCCAAAGAATTGGACATGACGGTTTCCGAAGTGAAGCAATCATTGAAAAATACAGGTCGACACGTATCCATGGATGCGCCATTAAAGGAAGGTGAAACTTCCAATCTATACGATGTTCTAAATGCCGGGGATTCTCCAAAACCAGACAAAGGGCTGATGCACCAGTCTCTGAACACGGAGATAAACAGAGCTTTGGACACCTTATCGCCAAGAGAGGCCGATGTGGTACGGTTGTACTATGGTATAGGGGACCAACCGTCCATGACTTTGGAAGAAATAGGAAGCACATTTGATTTGACAAGGGAACGTGTGCGTCAGATTCGGGAGAAGGCCATTCGAAAATTAAGACATACATCAAAAAGTAAAATCTTGAAATCCTATCTTGGATAAGCCAAGACAGTTAATAAAATAGAAAAGGGGATGTTTTTTTACAACATCCCCTTTTCCATGATATACACATAAACATCATTGCTTGCTCAAAAGACTAATATCAAAGTCAGTGAGCATGTCTTTCAAATCTTGAATAAAATTCAAGTAAGCGGCGTTTTCTTTGTTTGGGTTTTTCATGGTAATAAGTGTTGGGTTGTTGGCTAACTATAGGTAATCAAGTTCGGCAAGTTCGTTTACTGTCAAAATTTCGTTGAGTTCTTGTAAAAAGGCTAAGTACTCTTCTCCGTAGGTATCGTATAACATGGTAATCTTTGGTTTTGGTTCGGGGGTTTTTAGGTATAACGCAGTTTCACATATAACATTATGTTGCTTTCACAAATTGTGGTGAACATATCAAATTATGAAGTGAA
Source organism: Muricauda brasiliensis (assembly GCF_003057865.1). NCBI lineage: Bacteria > Pseudomonadati > Bacteroidota > Flavobacteriia > Flavobacteriales > Flavobacteriaceae > Allomuricauda > Muricauda brasiliensis. Next base: position 11,845 of record NZ_QBTW01000013.1, read on the forward strand.
ACGTTTTTATTTCATATTTAAAATATCAAGTTCAACTTCAAAATCAAGTTCGTTGTCTATTTTGCTCGGCCTAATATTGAACTCGTCATAAATAAAGCAAAGATTCATGGGCAATCTTCTTCGCTCTGCATCGGACAACACACCCAATTTTGACTGCAGTTCGTTTTTAATGGCAAAAGCCTTGTTACTTATTTTTGGATTATGATGGAATTCCAATTCAGAAAGGAAAGGTATCTCTTTCCTATCCCCTACCTTCAACATTTCATCCAATAACATTAATTGGCACTCCAAGTCTTCCGTATGTTGGAACAAAGGATAAAATATACTTTGAAGGTATTCGGGCAGTTGGTTGTTTTCCATCTTGATTTTGTGTTAGATTGTACGGAATATCTCCATTTCAAAATCTATTTGCTCTTGAATGCGTGGATATTCTTGAAGAAATTGATCGTACAAAAAGTAAAGGTGTTTTTTATCCCTATCCGTTTTGCACAACCTTGAAATTTGTTGGGTTACTTCCAAAAGCCCTGATGTCTTCATCATACGCAATGAAGGCATTATTTTTTGGCAGGAAAGCTCAAGCTCAGTATAATTTTCGTTCATTAGATTGACTTTGGCACTTCCAACAAACTCAAAAATGTTTTGTTTGAACATGCGCACCAACTCTTCCAACAGTTCAATTTGCCCCATGCAATCCTCCAAAACGGGTTGGAGATCAATTTTTTGGGAAGAAAAACCAGCTTGAAGGCTCTTCTCTATAAATTCAAAATCGGTTGACATACGTTCTGTATTTTTATTCTGATCTTGAGGCTTCTCTTGTATGTTCTGTATCCTTTTCTTAATCTCTTCCACAATACTTTTTTGTGGTTCAGAAAGATTTGTTTCCTCCAAGGATTTTATAAGCATCAAAATTTCGTTGTCATTCGGGGCAGTAAACGATTTGCTATCAGAACCTTGGATGCCTACGTTTTTGTAAAGGTCTTCGAGTTGCTTCATTTCGGAAATCCCAAAAACTTTGCTTTCAAGTCCAAACTTGAACATTTCAAAAGTCTTTTTAAGTTCCCCAGCCTCAACTACTCCCAATTCTTCATAAGAAAAAGAACTCAAACCTATTTCAAGCTTTTCCAGATACGTTAACAATTCGCGTGTTCCCAATTTTTTGCGTTAATGGTTATTAATCACATTAAAAATGTTGATTAAACTGAGGGATTACAATTTATTGTTCCGTAGCATTCGGATATTGTTGTCAAATTGCGTTATTTGTATGTGTAAAAAAACCAACCATGAAATATTTTTATCTATTGCTTAGTATTACCTTATTGATTTCCTGCGGGGAGAAAAAACAAGAAAAGACCGAAGAAACCTTGGAAGAGAAAGCGCAACGAATTCACGACTCCGTGATTACCATCGATACTCATGACGATATCAATGTTCAGAATTTTACGGACAGTATCAACTACACCCAGAATTTGGATACCCAAGTAAACATACCCAAAATGAAAGAGGGTGGTCTCGATGTGGCTTGGTTAATAGTATACACAGGTCAAGACACCTTAACAACCGAGGGTTATGCCAAAGCCTCTGAGAATGCAATTTCCAAATTCGAGGCTATCCACAAGCTCTGTGAGCAAATTGCTCCTGATGAGATCGAGTTGGCTCTAACCTCCGATGATGTGAGAAGAATTGTGGCCGCAGGCAAAAAAGTGGCCATGATTGGTGTAGAAAATGCCTATCCAATTGGCGAAGACCTTTCCAAAATCGAAGAATACCAACAACGTGGTGCCCGTTACATGTCTTTGGCGCATAATGGTCATAGCCAATTGAGCGACTCCAATACGGGGGAACAAGACAGTGTTTGGCTACATAATGGTTTGAGTGAGCTTGGAAAAAAAGCGGTAACAGAAATGAACCGTGTTGGAATGATGATCGATGTTTCGCATCCGTCAAAAGAAGCGATGAAACAAATGATCGAGCTTACCAAAGCTCCTATAATTGCATCACACTCTTCGGCCAGAGCACTTTGCGGTCATAGCCGTAATCTTGACGATGAGCAATTGATGTTGATGAAGGAAAACGGAGGTGTTGTGCAAACCGTGGCTTTTAGTTCTTACTTGAATACCGAGAAACATGAAGCACGTTCTGCCTACATGACGGAGGTCTACAAAAAAGTAGCCGATTCATTGGAAGTTAACTGGTACGAGCGCTCACAATTTGGTTCTTTGACCGATGAACAGCGCGAAGAGTTCTTTGCCAACTACGGTAAAATCAGAAATATCGGCGAAGAATTGTCTGAAACCGACCCCAACGTGCCACCTGCGGTAAACGTATCCGATTTTGTGGACCATATCGACTACATGGTAAAGTTGATAGGTATTGACCACGTGGGCATCAGCTCCGACTTTGATGGTGGTGGTGGAATTGAAGGATGGTCGGATGCATCCGAAACCTTCAACGTAACCTTGGAACTCGTAAAAAGAGGCTATACCGAAGAAGAAATCGCCAAATTATGGGGCGAAAATCTATTAAGGGTATTGGATGAAGTTCAAGCGGTCGCCAAAACAATGAACTAAGAAGTTGTTTTTTGCTCTTCTTTTTCTTTTTTGGCAAGTCGGTCCTTAACGTATTCTATTTTTGTTTTACCGTGGGCCTTTGGATTACCGTTCTCGTCTAAGTTTACCATAATAATATTGTCTACGGTAACAATACTTTCGTGGGTCATCTTATTTCTAACTTCACAGTTGAGCGAAATTGAGGTGACCCCGAATTTTATCACTTCGATGCCAATTTCTATGATGTCCCCCTCGTGGGCGGTGCTCATAAAATTGATTTCTGACATATATTTGGTTACGATTTTTTTGTTTTCAAGCTGTATAATGCTGTACAATGCAGCCTCCTCGTCTATCCAAGCTAGGACCTTGCCTCCAAAAAGAGTTCCATTGGCATTCAAATCTTCGGGTTTTACCCATTTTCGTGAATGAAATCGCATAGTTGAAACTTTTATAATTCAAGTACAAAGTTAGCGGAATCCTTTGAAGATTTTCTTGATAAAACCTTTAATTTATGCGAATTACGAATTTAAAATATTTCGTAGAGGGCAAATATTGAGTAAACAATTTTAAATGCCATAGATTTTAAACTTGATCAATTTGTGCCATTTTAATCGAACAAACCTTTTTGGGTAGGCAAAGTAGTCTTGGGTATATGCAAATTACAATTCATTTTAGCATTTAACTGCTCAATAAAATAAGCGGATAGCAAAGGAGATTCGAGTTCAAGGTTTTGATGCACAAAAAAGTGAATGTTCTCCAATCCCATGGCTTTCCAAGAATTTAAACGTTCTATCCAATCATCCAAACGGGGATAATCTGATTTATGGTTTGCGCCTACATATCTAATAAAAGCTTCATTTGTGGTCAACCGCATATGCATAAGGTCCCTCCTTCCGGCGGTATCTACCAAAACGTTGGAGATATTGTTCTCTTCCAGTAAGTGATAAAGCTCTTGCGCCACCTTGTCATCATTGAACCAATCCGTATGCCTAAACTCCATGGCCAACGGAAACTCTTTGGGCCAATATTCCACAAAGCGCACTACCCTATCCCAGTTTTTCGGTCCGAAATTGTTGTGCATTTGTAAAAATATGGTTCCAAGTTTTTCTCCGAGCAAAGAAGTTACCTCCAAATATCTATCGGCGATTTCATAAACTTTGTCGTTCATGCGGCGAAGGTGGCTCACCTCGTTGGTCATTTTCGGGAAAAACTTAAAGCCATCAGGGGTTTTGTCCCGCCACTTTTCATATTGTTCTGCTGGGAAGATGCGATAAAATGTAGCATTGAGCTCAATACAGTTGAATTGGGAGGAGTAGTATTCCAATTCGTCCTTTGTACCCCTTGGATAGAAATTCTTCAAATCTTGCCGGTTCCATTTGGCGCAGCCCACATACACTTTGGTTTCTGTCCCTGTTTTAGAGTTTGATAAAACTACCGGGGTATCTGGGTGGTCGGGTGGTATGGTGAAATCTATGTTTTCTGGGTGGTCTACTTTTCCGAATTTCATATCTCAGCTTATTTCTGTAAAAATAAAAAAGGCCAAGGAAAATAATATCCTTGACCAAATTAAAGAATAAGATTGTAAATTTAAGCTTAGTTACATGTATCTTCATCATTAGGCGCATACGGTAATTGTCCTTTTCCTGCCGCATAGCCTGCAAATTGACCTTGAACATAATCATTGTTAGGTTGATTAGCTGATAATGCAGCCAAATCATCATAATAGTCCTGAAAAGTATTTTGAGTTAGTTGGATTAGACTGTGAGCTTGTGCGGTTGTAGTCCATAAAATACTCACCGTTTTTGGATTGTGAGCATCATTTTCAATTACACGAATTTTGTAACACTGGGGGTAATCATAGTCAGCAGCAACATAGTTATAATGGTATACCCAATCCGTATACCCTCTTTTCCAACCACAATCATATTGTTCATTTGGGAAAATATCGTATCCGTCGCATTCCCTGACAGGTAATTGAGCTGATACTGCGTGGATTTCTGAATCAGTTTGGAGGTTTTCCTGAGAACAAGAAAATAAAACGAACAATGCTGAGAATAAAATAACTTTTTTCATGTTTTAGTTTTTAATTTTTATCAATGTAAGAAAATATAACATTAAAAGAAAGCTTATACATCGTTCTGTTGTTCATAACCTAGTTGACAACTATTCTCAAAATCAAAAGTCCACGATTAATCATTCTGTAATTTTATTAAAAATCACAGCCATGGATTCAGCATCCGACCGTCGATTGGACATTCGTCCCACCATTAAATCATCACATTTTAACAGCCAAATGGGTTTTGATGAGCATTTTCAAAACAAAACCTTACGTCCTGTAATCAAACTCCAAAATGATTTATTAGTAGAGGCTTTCAAGAACTATGCGAACAAGCACAAGGGGGCTTTTTACGAACTTTCTCTGGAGAAAAAGATGGAGTATATAGAAAGGGCCATTCAAAAGGACATCAAATTCAGAAACTCTTTAAAAGGAATGGTCATCGGTCAATTCACCGTAGAAGAGTACCGCGACTATATCACCAACTCTTCAGCACTCAATAAACGCATGATGAACATGGTGGTGGAACGCTTAAAAGATCAAATTCAACTTTTAGAGGAAGAAGAGGCCCTATTCCAAAATTGATTCTCCATTCAAGTTGGTGGTGAGGATTTCGCTCATCAAATTAAAATAAGGGCGAATGGACTTAAAGGATTTGTCCACTTCATCCAAAAAAGAAGGGGACAGCACTTCTTTATCTGTAAGATTCCGAACAAATACAAACTGTTTTTTTCGAATCAAGTCAATATCTGGGTGTTCCTTGTCAAAACCTTTGGGTGCCGTTTTTAATTCATCACCACGCAATTCACCCCAAGTTTCTTTCAATTCTTTTTGATTGATGACTTTACGGAACTCGTCCGCATCCATTTCCAGTTCTTTTCGAATACGAAACAGGTCTTCCTTGTTCGGGTCCCAGAATCCTGTAGCCAATAAGGACTCGCCTGGTTTTAAGTGAATATAATAACCGCCCCGTAAGTGTGTCCCCAGTCGGGAAAAAGACCCTGCAAAATGACTTTTGTAGGGTGTTTTGTCTTTAGAAAACCGTACATCTCTGTAAATCCGGAACAGCTTCATTTTTTCAATATCATCATGGTGGTTTAAGTTTGTCTTTACAGCTTCTAGAAATGACTTTACCTCGGACTGATGTTTTTTGAAATCAGTTTTATGTGCTTCAAACCAATCCCGGTTGTTGTTCCTTTTTAGCTCTTTCAGAAAATCAAAAACTCCTTTGGATATTGTAATATTAGACGCCATATGTCGATAATATGTTATTTTTAAACTAAAGTTAGCCTTTTATACCTTCGCATGGTAAGGATTTGTCTAATTTTAAGACAATACAGAGCAGTATGGACAAGGATAAAATCATCGCCGAACTCAATAGGCACAAAAAACTGCCTTACCTGGATTATAGATTAAAGCAGGAGACAGAGGATTTCACAGACACACTTTTTTATACCCTATTTGATGCTAACACCCCAGTTGCCGTAAACTTGGAGCTATTGGAGAATAAATTCAATCAGCTGATGGATATGGCATGTTGGGATTTGGAGAAGCCCAATGAAGAACTTTGGGGTAATTATGTGAGCCATCTGCCACAGATTCTGGAAAATCTAAATTTAGACGCAGAGGCCATATTAAATTGTGACCCTGCCTCTCTTTCCCTTCAGGAAATTTATATGGCCTACCCCGGTTTTTATGCCATCGCCATTTATAGATTGGCACATGAACTTTATGAAGAAGGGGTACCATTGATTCCTAGAATGATGACCGAATATGCGCATAGACAGACCGGTGTAGATATTAACCCCGGAGCTAAAATCGGAAAGTCTTTCTTTATCGACCACGCAACGGGAGTTGTAATCGGAGAAACCGCTATAATCCATGATAACGTGAAGATTTATCAAGGCGTTACCTTAGGTGCGCTATATGTGGCAAAAAACTTGGAGAAAACCAAACGTCATCCCACCATAGAGAACAACGTGACCATCTACGCAAATGCCACTATTTTAGGCGGAGATACCATTGTTGGCGCTAACTCCGTCATTGGGGGTAATGCTTGGATAACAGCCTCCGTCCCCCCTAACTCAACCGTTTATCACAAACCAGAAATTAAAATAAAGACAACCCCAAATGTCTAACAGCATACTAGATCTTATCGGAAACACCCCAATGGTGGAATCCAAAGTGTTGAATACCAATCCAAATGTAAAAATCTTGTTTAAGCTTGAAGGGAACAATCCCGGAGGAAGCGTAAAGGATCGCCCAGCTTACAATATGATAAAGAGCGGGCTTGAACGCGGCGATTTTACAAAGGAAACCAAATTGATAGAGGCCACCAGTGGCAACACCGGTATTGGCTTGGCCATGATTGCTGGTCTTTTTGGGTTGGATATTGAATTGGTAATGCCCGAAAATTCTACCAAAGAACGGGTGCAGACCATGCGGGCCTATGGAGCAAAAGTGACTTTGACCCCTGCCGATGTTGGGATTGAAGGTGCTAGGGATTATGCCGAGGCCAAGGTCAAGGAAGAAGGATTCCAAATGTTGAACCAGTTTTCCAACGACGACAATTGGAAAGCGCACTATAAAACCACAGGCCCTGAGATTTGGAGGGATACCAATGGGGAAATCACCCATTTTGTATCCAGTATGGGTACTACGGGCACCATAATGGGAACTTCCACATATTTAAAAGAACAAAATCCAAATGTCCAGATTGTTGGTGTGCAACCTACCGACGATTCCAAAATCCCGGGTATCCGAAAATGGCCTAAGGAATATCTTCCAAAAATATTCAATCCAGAAAAGGTAGATACAGTAATGGAGGTCAGCGAACAGGAAGCCACCGAAATGGCAAAACGCCTTGCCAAAGAAGAAGGTATTTTTTCTGGAATGAGCAGTGGTGGAGCCGCAACCGTTGCACTTCGCTTGGCCGAAACCTTGGAAACCGGTACAATTGTATCTATAGTTTGCGATCGTGGTGACCGCTATTTGTCTTCAGATCTTTTTGATTAGGTAAGAAAGTACTTTTTAGCATCTATTTTTCAGGTTTTTACGTCGGATTTTTCGGATTGTCCAACATTATTTGCCGATTGTCGATTTCTTTGAAATAGGAGTTTTGAATCTTCGTTCTTTATGTTGTCAAAGTCCTTAAATATCAAGATAGTATGGATGCACTGTCAAAAATAATCACTTGGAAAAGAAACGTTCTTGCCAGTGTAGTGGTTTTGCTATCATTGGTTTTACTTAATTTTTATGGGGTTTACACCAATCAATTCTACTTTACAAAACCGGACAATTACATATTTCCCTTACTGACCTCTGTACATTTTATCTATCTATATGTGGTTTGGTTTAAAATTACCGAAGATGAGTTGCCGGATCCTAAGATGCGCAATATCGAGTACATACTTTACGCCATTATGATAGTGTATGTCTTCAAGATTTATGACAGTATTACAATTTTAAATTCCATAGAAACCTATGGAGAGCACGTAATCCCTGTTACTTTTAAACCAATGGCTACTCTTTCCGTGGTACTCTACAGTATTTTACCTATTCTAACGCTTTATACTTTCTGGTTGAGAAAGCGATATGTTGGTATTTATAATTTTGAAAATTATAACGACAACCTAAATATTTGGCAATAGTTTACAGTCCACGGATATAGCTTCCGTAGAGGTCTTTGAACTGATAGCCTTGTTGAAATCGATGTTTGCTCAGTTTTTTATGGGCAACCAACCCCCAAAGTACCAGTTCTTTTAGGAAATACGTGTCTTCTTTTGAAGCATCTGGTTGATATTCCTTCATTAGATTGTTCAAGGGACCGATGGAGTCTAACTTGGATTTATAATCGGCTTCTTTTTCATCGTCCAATAAATCAAAACCTTCACCTTCAAAAAACCAAGTTACCAGTTCGTCGTATTCGTTTTCTTCTTCTTTGCGCTGAAGCTTTTCGATTTTTGGGAAATAACTAGGGAACAATGATTTTGCACCATCTTCTATCAAACTCTCTGCAACGGAACCTGCTCCCTCCTGCTCTCCTTCATAAACCAGTTCTATCTTTCCAGTGATGGAAGGCACAACCCCCATAAAATCGCTCAAACGAACGGTAGTTTTTTTGTCCCCGGCAACAATGGCCCTGCGCTCGGCTGTACTCAATAAATTTTCAAAAGCCGTAATGCTCATACGGGCACTTACCCCACTCTTGGCATCTACATACTCGCTGTTTCGTGCTTCAAAACTGATTTGTTCCAATAAATCCATCGCAATTTCAGGAACATAAACAAAATCAGATTGGCGCTTATCGAGCCGTGCTTCTTGCTTGGTGATTTTCTTTGCAATCTCGATGGTTTCAGGATAATGGGTCAAAATTTGTGAACCAATTCTATCCTTCAAGGGGGTTACTATACTACCCCTATTGGTATAATCTTCTGGGTTTGCAGTAAACACAAACTGAATATCCAAATTCAACCGAAGTTTAAACCCTCTAATTTGTATATCCCCCTCTTGCAGTATATTAAACAAGGCTACTTGAATTCTTGCTTGAAGGTCAGGAAGCTCGTTAATTACAAAAATGCAGCGATTGGCCCGTGGTATCATTCCAAAATGAATCACACGGTCATCCGCGTAAGACAATTTAAGATTGGCCGCTTTAATGGGGTCCACATCTCCTATCAAATCAGCTACGGTAACATCGGGTGTGGCCAATTTTTCATAGAAACGTTCGCTTCGGTGTATCCAACTCACAGGAGTATCGTCCCCTTTTTCCTTGATCAGCTCGGTGGCGTATCTGGAAATAGGCTCCAATGGATCATCGTGAATTTCAGAACCTTCCACAATGGGCATCCATTCATCCAACAGTTGAACCATTAAACGGGCCAAACGTGTTTTTGCTTGCCCTCTCAATCCTAGTAAATTGATGTTGTGACGAGATAAGATGGCCCTTTCCAATTCAGGAATCACCGAATTTTCGTAACCCCAGACACCTTCGAACACCTGTTCTCCGTTGGAAATTTTTTCCAATAGATTCTCCCTGAGTTCGTCTTTAATACTTTTACTTGTATAACTAGTTGATTTTAATTCACCTAGTGTTGTGATTTTGGTGTGGTCCAATTTCATATGTTGTGTTATCCTTTTATTCTTCTTTTTCTATTTTGTTCGTAGTCTTCAAAAATCATTTCGCCCAAACCTTTTAGGCCTGTGTAAAAAGCTTTCCCTTTGTTTGCCTTGGTAAACTCACGTACAAATTGCATCAGATAGGGGTCTTCTGCAATCATAAAGGTGGTTATGGGGATATGAAGCTTTCTGGCCTGTTGGGCCATTGCGTAGCATTTTTCAACAATATATTCGTCCAGCCCTACGCTATTTTTGTAATAATCACCATTCGGAAGCCGTAAACATGAAGGTTTTCCGTCAGTAATCATAAAAATCTGCTTGTTGGTATTCCGTTTTCTGCGGAGCATATCCATGGCGAGTTGCAATCCGGCCACGGTATTGGTGTGGTACGGCCCTACTCTTAAATAAGGTAAATCCTTAATCGGAATAGGCCAGGCATCGTTTCCGAACACCAAAATGTCCAAGGTATCCTTTGGATAACGGGTCGTAATGAGTTCAGCAAGTGCCATTGCCACTTTTTTGGCGGGTGTGATTCTGTCCTCGCCGTACAAAATCATACTATGGCTGATGTCGATCATCAACACTGTGCTCATTTGGGCTTTGTGCATGGTATCTTCCACCACCAAATCCTCTTCGCTCAACGAAAAGTTATCCAATCCGTGGTTGACTTGTGCGTTTTTTAGACTTTCTGTCATACTGATATGCTCCAATGAGTCTCCAAAACGGTATTCACGGAACTCACCAGTGTGCTCATCGCCTTTGCCTGATTTCCCTGTTTTGTGGTTTCCAGAACCACTTCGTTTGATTTTACCAAAGATTTGGTCCAAGGCGCGTTGACGGAGCATGCGTTCCAGCTTGGCTGTTACGGAAAGACTTCCGCCCCCTCCATTCTCATCGCCTTCTTCACCTTCGCCGCCCTGAGGGCCATCCATGTCAAATTCCTCACGGATGTATCCTTTGGACTTGAGGTCTTCGATAAAGTCATCAATTGTGTAATCGTCGTCGGTAAGTTCGTATTCTTTGTCCAATTCACGGAGCCAGTCCAGAGCCTCCTCCACATCACCCGAAGTGTGGGTTACTAGTTCTTGAAAAATCTCAAAGAGTTTTTCGAACGGAGTTTGGTCCGGAGCTTCGTAATTGGTAAAACGAAACCCTTTTCTTGTATTCATAGCCATCACATAAATTTACGGCATTTCGCTGTAATGACTAAACGTTTAGAAAAAACTTAACGCTATAAACTAAAAAAGCGCCGAGCCCTAGAAACTCGACGCTTGGGCGTCCAACCAACTTAAACTAGTCTTCCACAAAAGTGTAACTCGTTTTCACCACCTGTGACAACCTGAAATACCCAAAGGCATAGTTTTCAGGATTTGTAATATTGATACAGTTGCCTTTCACATCGACTGGTGTCGACTCAAAAAGACCAACACCGCCCAATTGGGAGATGAGTATCTTTATATAATCATAATAGGATTTGGAAATTCCGTACATTCCTATGTTCACCACATCGCCGGGCTTAAAGGGTTCTATGTCCGTATTATCGTCCTCCTCAATTTCGTACCACCAATCAATCTCATTGCCATTCAAGAATTCATCTTTCCCTTCTTCCAAATCAGGCAGCAAATCACCCTCTCGTTGAAATTTGAAAAGATAGTGGTTCCCTTCTTCCTCTGGATCGGTAAATACCACATGTACTTCCAATACTTCATCATCAAAACCATCTTTACGGTCCTGAAAAACATTGGTGATATCCGTCACAGGGGTCATGGTCTCTTTTGCGGCATATACCTCACCATTATATTCAATCATTAGGGAATAGGTCTGCCCTAGAATGGGTTCAAAATTCATGGTAAGGTATTCTCCGTTGCCCTGATCTTCAAAATTATAGATTGCTCCATTGTCATCATTGGTCACCACAACAGAGGCACCTGTTACCTCCGTGTTGGTATTGGTATTAAAAAACGGAGTGGATTCTCTCAATCGGATGGTCTGTACATTTCCGTCCGTTCCTTTTTCCCAATTCAGTGATGCTTCTACCACCAATCGTTTTGGTCCTTCTTGAACTTCCACATCCACTACGTCCTCACAGGAGGCAAAAATGATAGCGGTAATCCCCAATATGATTTTTTTCAATGTCTTCATGATTTAAAATTTAAAGTTGTAGGTCAATGAGGGTACTATACCAAAAATGGCTGTTCGGGTAGCTTCGTTGGCCCCAGTTTCCAGATTTTGCCCAAAGGAAATCGAAGCGGCATTTTTTCTGCTATACAGATTATAGACACTGAACACCCACTCGCCCTTAAACCGTTTATTCTGATATTTTCTGGGTTTGTAATTGATGGAAACATCCATCCGATGGTAGGCTGGTAAACGGTCCGAATTTCGTGGAGCGTAGCTTGCTATGGACAAATCCTCGTACACATATTGCCCATTGGGATAAGTTACTGGTCTACCAGTTTGAAAAACCAGATTGGCCCCAAAACTCCATTGATCGTCCAATTGGTAAGCTCCCGATAAGGAGATGTCATGTGTTCTATCAAAAGAAGCATTATACCAATTTCCATTGTTGATTCCTGGTCCTCCAGCGGTTCCTCCCAAGGTTCGTTGCTCCGACTTGGAAAGGGTGTAGGCAATCCATCCCGTAAAATCACCCTCGTTCTTTCTAAGCAGGAGCTCCAATCCATAAGCCCTCATTTCTCCATTCAAAATTTCGGTCTCAATGGTATTTTGACCAATCAAATCGGAACCATCTATATAGTCGATTCTGTTGTCAACGGTTTTGTAGTAGGTCTCTACTTCTAGCGAATACACCATGTCCTTAAAATTGTGAAAGTATCCCAAAGCATACTGATTGGACAACTGTGGTTTTATGAACGGTCCACTGGGCGTCCACACATCCAAAGGGGTTACGGATGAAGTGTTGGACAACAAATGAATGTATTGGGCGGTACGTGAATATCCTACTTTTATGGATGATTCCTCGTTAAGCAGGTAAGCCAATGAAATCCGAGGTTCAATATTGCCGAAAGTTTCAATAACATCACTTTTGTCAAAATTGGTCTCCCCCGTTGCTTCACCGCGCTCATAAATGCCCAGTTCAGGATTGTACACTACGGGCCGATCGTTTGCATAAGTACTGATAGGCTGACCTCCAAACCTTGAAAATGCACTGTAACGCAGGCCATACTGTGCTGTAAGCTTTGGGCTTAGTTTGTGTTCCGCACTGACATACAATCCGCTTTCCAGCGCTTTTTTCTGGTCTAACTTTAATGGATTGACGGGTGATGTCTCGGCAGTGGGGTTTACTTCCCCTGGGTTGAAATCATAATAAACACCGTTGGCACCAAAATCCAATTTAAAGGCATCGCTCAAATAATACTTAAAGTCGTATTTGAGGTTGTAGTTGGTGATGGACGACAGCCATTCAAATTCATCCTGGGCAAACTCCAGATCGTAGTCATATCTACTTAAAATGGCAGAAAGATTGGAAAACAACCTATCGTTAAAAATGTGGTTCCAGCGTAGATTTCCTGTGGAATTTCCATAACTACTGTTAAAACTGCTGCCCAGTTTAAAGGCGTCGCGACCAAAATAACCGCTCAAGAAAAGCTTGTTGTTACGATTGATGCTATAATTGGTCTTTAGGTTCAGGTCATAAAAACTTACACTATTTTCATCGCCTGCGGCTTTGAGCAACAGATCTACATAGGAACGGCGGCCAGCAATTAAAAAGGATCCTTTGTCCCCAAATACGGGACCTTCTGCGGTTAACCTACTCGAAATGGCCCCGATTCCCCCGTTCAGTTCAAAATTTTTACTGTTCCCATCCTTCTGTCGAATATCCAGTACGGAAGATACCCTACCCCCAAAGCTAGCAGGAATACCGCCTTTGTAGAGTTTTACATCCTTGATGGCATCCGCATTGAATACAGAGAAGAACCCGAACATGTGCGAAGTGTTGTAAATAATGGCCTCATCCAGAAGCACGAGGTTCTGGTCCTGTGCACCGCCCCTCACATGAAATCCACCCGTACCTTCTCCATTATTGGTGACCCCTGGCAACATTTGAAGGGATTTCAATACATCCAGCTCCCCTAATACCACGGGCATTTGTTTCACGGTGCCTATGTTCATCTTTACCACGCTCATTTCAGGTTTTCGCAATATGGCCCGTTCTGGTTCATCTGCCATAACGACCACTTCCTCCAATGCGGTCGAAAATTCTGAAATTTCCACATCGTGCACCATGTCATGATTCAGATCAATCTCAATGTTCACCTCATTATAGCCCATGTATGAAATGCTCAACACATATTTTCCTTCGGGAGCGGTAACGGAGTAAAATCCATATTCGTTGGTAATCCCGCCAATGGTAGTCCCGCTCAAGAATACAGAGGCACCGAACAACGTCTCCCCGTTGCTTTTGTCGGTGATGGTACCGCTAATGGTGTGGCTGGTCTGCCCTATGACGGACATACAGCCCAAAAATAAAGACCACAATAACCAAACGGTATACTTGATTATTGGGTTTAATTGTGACTTACTGTTCATTTTTTGATGTTTTGATGGTTGTACTTTAAATTTTCAACATCATAGACAGGTCAAAAAAGGAAGGGTTGCATGTATAAAATTTTTTAAAAGTTTTTTTCTTCATAGTGCAACCCTTTCTTTTTTCTTTTGTCTTTAGCTACAGATAAGGCATCAACCTAAACCATTGGAAACCGAAATCCGTTTTACGCATAAGGCTATAGTAGAGCAGTGCAAAGCAGGCAATAGCAACTCACAATACGAGCTGTATTCCCGCTATGTGGATGCCATGTACAATGTGGGGTTCCGCTTTTTGGGCAATGCGGAAGATGCAGAGGATATAGTACAGGACAGTTTTGTGGATGCCTTTAAAAACCTAAACAACTTTAAGTACGAAAGTAGTTTTGGTGCATGGCTGAAGCGAATTGTCATCAATAAGAGCATTAACCACCTAAAGGCTAAGCGTATACCTGTGGTTCCCATGGAGGCACATGAGTTCCATCTAACGGATGAAGAGCCCATAGAGGCAGAGGCAACGGATTTGAACAAAGTAAAGAAGGGCATTGCCCTGTTACCCGATGGATACAGGGAAATCATCAATCTATATTTGATTGAAGGGTACGACCATGTGGAAATTGGGGAGATTTTGGGTATTTCTACAAGTACTTCAAAATCCCAGTACCACAGAGCAAAGAAAAAATTATTGGAAATCATCAATGAACTGTAATGGACAATTTTGAAAAACATATTAGGGACCATGCAGCCCAATTCAACGAGCGAAGGGCGGACAAGGACAAAATGTGGGCAAAGATTTCAAAAGAACTGAATCAAGAGCCATCCAAGGTTATCCCACTATGGAAAAGGCCCCTTTTTCGTGTGGCTGCCTCAGTGCTATTACTGCTGGGTGTAGCTTCGTTTTTTGGACTAGCGGTGTTGAACAATAATGCCAACAAAACACAATATGCTTCCAAGGAATTGATGGAAATAGACATGTATTACAAAGACCTGGTCTCCTACCAAGTGCAATTGGTAAGGAACAATCAGAATCTTTCAGAAGAGAACAAAGCGGAATTCCTATCCTTTATGGATGAACTTGATGCTGAATATGAAGTACTCAAAAAAGAGATGCAGAAAAACCTTGACAATGAGCAAGTGCTGGAAGCTATAGTGAGCAATTACAAAAAGCGCATTGAACTCATTGAGAATTTTTTGCACCAGATAAACGAATCTAAAAAATTGGATGAAGATGATTATGGATACACATTATAAAGCGGTCCTATGGATGGCCTTTTTACTGGTTTCAGTGAATTGTGCCATGGCGCAGGAAAAGGTTCATAAAACCATTGAAAAAAGCTTCCCGTTCACGAATTCGGGAGAGTTTCAAATAGAAAATAAATATGGTAACGTAACGCTTAAAGGGTGGGAACAGAACAAAGTTCAGGTAAACATTTCTGTTACCGTGAACCATCGTAAAAAAGAGAACGCCGAGGACTTGTTGGGACGTATTAGCCCAAATATCAAGGCGAGCAACAGCTATATTTCCATTGTTTCTGAAATCTCCAATAAAAATACGGGGTGGTTGGCAGATATATTGAATCGTGCCAATCCCATTGACTTTGACCGCAGTCATGTTCAGATAGATTATGAGATCTATCTTCCCAAAAAGGCGAGTCTTAGAATTACCAATCGTTTTGGAGATGTGGTCATTGAAAACTGTACGGGTATACTAAATACCTTGATCGAGCACGGTGATTTATGGATCGGAGAGAATTTGAACAAGGCGGATATTGTTTTGAAATATGGTAAAATCCGAGCAAAGGATTTGAACTATGCCGACCTTGATTTGAAAATAGGGGAATTGAACATGGAAAATTCAAAAAACCTACGATTAAAAAGTGATGGTTCGGAAGTCCATATCAATTCGGTCAATTCGTTGGAGGTGTATTCCAACAAGGACAATATTTCCATTAACGAAGCAGAATCCCTGTTTGGCAACCTGGAATTCACCACGTTCAAAATAGAACGATTGGCAGGCGATGTAGATGCTACAATGAAAATCACCGATTTTCAGGTGTACAATATTATAAATCCTTCGGCTGACATATCCATACAACAGGAATCCGCGGATATCACTTTGAATATCGACCATTTTCCCCACAATTTCACGGCAACCTTGGAGCAAGGTGTGGTTCGCTTGCCAAAATCATTTGAGAATGTAGGTTCCGAAATGTTGGACAAAGGCCGTAGGCTCAGAAAAATAAATGCCACTTATGGTACCGAAAGAAGAGGAAATATTTCCATACAAGGCGAAAAAGGAATTGTGACCATTAATGATTAAGAAATGTAAATGCAACCTTTTAACGAATGCCTTGTCTTTAAAACAAAATCAATCATAAATCCAATTAAAATGAACAATCAAAAAACAACAACTTTATTACTCTTTTTGCTCATGTGTACTATGGGATCCGCCCAGAACGATGATAACGAATACATCACCTTTAATGATCGAAAAAATGTGGTGCATGGAGTATATCTAGGCTTATCCACCTATTTTGGTGAAATCGAAGGCGAGGACACTTACATCGGAGGACTAAAAGTGGCCTATGTGGCCAACAGACAGTTTGAAGTGGGTTTTATGGGCAATGTGCTTTATTCCCGACAGAATATCTTTAATCCAAGAACCAATAACAACGATGATATTGTGGCCATATATGGAGGGATACATTTGGAACCCATATTGTTTGGCAAAAAAAGAGTAAGTCTGTCCTTTCCAGTATTGATAGGCGGCGGCGGTGTGGGCTACGTAGATCATAATGCCGTGGTGAACGATGAAAACGTTGATCTTGATGATGACGATATAGACGCTGTATTTGTACTTGAACCAGGAATGAATGTATTGTTCAATATTTCTAGATTCGTGCAATTGGAGGCCGGTTTCCGCTATAGAATGTCCAGCAAAATAGAGTTGTCACAAAGCCCAGTGAACCGTCTCAATGGTTTTTCAGGCGGCATTGGGGTGAAATTAGGAGTGTTCAACATGGGGCGTAACCGTTACAAAAAGCAGTTGGACTAATGGAAAATTACAGCAACCGTCTTCACCATCCTATAAAAACACTACGGGTCTACACAAAAAACAAGCAAGTATTCGCCCAATACGGAAATAGCGGTTGGGCCGTTATTCCGTTTCAATGGGTGCCTGTTCCACTTTTCAACCCTTAGCATTTCTTGCACACATCATTACATCAATCAAAAATCAAAACAAATGAAAACACAAATCAGTTTTATACTGCTTTCCGTACTGTTGATTTTCTCTTCGTGTGACTATGAGAAGATTTACGCCGAAGGTGAAGTGACTTCTATCAAATATGATATAAATGATTATAATGGAGTTAAGGTTTCCGATGCATTCCATGTTTATGTACTTTTTTCCGAATCTGAAGAAGAAATCCGAATTGAGGCCAACAACAATCTGCACGAAAAAATTGTCGTCGAAAAAGATGGTGACGAATTAATCATCCGATTGAGAGACCGCACTTCGGTAAGCGGTAAGGCCGTGATGAACGCATACATCACCACCAAAAACCTTTCCAAGTTCAAAATTGACGGTGCGAGCAGGTTGATTTTAGAAAATCAATGGGAAATACAGGACGGAAAGATTACAGTCTCCGGGGCCTCTGATTTTAAGGGTGAATTGCTCGCTGATCGATTACAAATGAATCTCGAAGGAGCCTCTTCCGTTGATCTTTTTGGTAGTATCTCATTCTTGGAAGCAGAAATTTCAGGGAGCAGTGACCTGTTGGATTACGACCTTAATATTTCCAATCTGGACATAAACCTGTATGGGACGAGCACGGCCTTTCTTTCTGTAAATGAAAGTATTTCCATAAAAGCTTCAGGTGCCAGTGTATTAAACTACAAGGGAGACGCGACGATACAAGAAAGTGAACTTTCTGGCTCCTCTAGTATTATAAAAATGGATTGAACACCTCCTGTGGTCAATGTCTCTGCTCTAGAATATTGACCACAGCATTGAGGTCAAAGTTCTTTGCCTTCAGCAATATCAAATAATGGAACAGCAGGTCAGCACTTTCATTTAGGAAAAGGTCATCGTTGTCGTCTTTGGCTTCGATGACTGTTTCCACAGCCTCCTCCCCTACTTTTTGGGCAACCTTGTTGATGCCCTTTCGGAACAGGGAAGCCACATAACTATCAGGATTATCTTGGTCGTTCTTTCTGGATTCAATGATGTCTTCCAAGGTGGATAAAAAACCATATCCTTGAACATTTTCCTCGGCCCAGCACGTATCGGTCCCTTTATGGCAAGTAGGCCCAACAGGGTTTACTTTCACCAAAAGTGTATCGTTGTCGCAATCTACTTGCATGTCAACAAGGTTCAAAAAGTTGCCACTTTCTTCTCCTTTGGTCCATAAACGTTGTTTGGAACGGCTAAAAAAAGTGACTTTTTGGGTTTCTTGGGTTTTTTCAAACGCTTCTTGGTTCATATAGCCCAACATCAACACATTTTTGGTGGTTGCATCTTGAACAATGGCCGGTACAAGTCCGTCTGAATTTTTATTGAAGTCTATTTGCATTTTTATTTTTTCTTAAGTCGTCACATCGTGATGCTGTCCTGAGCTGTCATCCTGAGCGCAGTCGAAGGGGCGATCGAAGGAGCATCGATATACGGATTTTATATTCTTACAGGAATTCCTTCTTCCTTTAATTCTTGTTTAAGTGCATTGATTTCGATTTCCTTAAAATGAAAAACACTGGCGGCCAATGCCGCATCAGCTTTTCCATCCTTAAAAGTATCTGTGAAATGAGATATGGTTCCTGCCCCACCTGATGCGATTACCGGAATATTCACTAAGCTTGATAATTCCGATAGAGCTTGGTTTGCAAAGCCATTCTTGGTACCATCATGATCCATTGAAGTGAACAAAATTTCACCAGCACCACGTTCTTCCACTTCCTTGGCCCAATCAAAAAGATCTAGTTCTGTAGGTACCTTCCCTCCTACCAGATGGACTTTCCATTGTCCGTCAACCTGTTTGGCATCAATAGCGACTACGATGCATTGTGAACCGAATTTGGCCACCAATTCATTGATCAATTCAGGTCTTTTCACCGCTGATGAGTTAATGGAAACCTTATCGGCCCCGTTTTTTAGGAGAATGTCCACATCTTCCACAGAGGAAATCCCTCCACCAACGGTAAAAGGAATATTGATGGTCTCAGCCACATGATAGACCAGTTCAGCCAAGGTCTTTCGTTTTTCCTCCGTAGCAGAAATATCCAAGAAAACCAATTCATCCGCACCTTCTTTGGCATAAATGGACGCGAGTTCCACAGGGTCTCCTGCATCTCGTAGGTCAACAAAGTTGATTCCTTTCACAGTGCGTCCGTTTTTAATATCGAGACAAGGTATTATTCTTTTTGTAAGCATTTATTCTTCTTTGACAACACTTTTTGTTAGTGCTTTATTAATGTGAGACTACCTTTAAACCAACAATTGAAGCAATCAATGTTGTTATAAAAAACAATCTCCAAAACGTTGCGGGTTCCTTAAAAACAAAAATTCCAAACAGTACTGTCCCCACAGCACCGATACCGGTCCAAACCGCATATGCTGTACCTATCGGCAATTCTTGTGTTGCTTTGACCAACAAAAACATACTGATTGTAAGGCAAACTACAAATCCTATGTACCAATACGTCATTTCCGTCCCCGTTGTTTCCTTGGCCTTTCCAAGACAGGCAGCAAATGCAACTTCAAAGAGTCCTGCAATTATCAATAGTATCCAGTTCATGGGTTTTATTTAGTATGCTAACTTTCGTTCTTTGCATTGAGGTTGACCCCACCGTAAAAACCAAGGTCTTTGTTTTGTAAAATTTTGGTCCATAGTGCTATTTGTCCTGTGTGGTAGGACAAATGTTCCGTAACATGAATAATGTTGCCCACTCCAGAAAAATTAAACCCTTGAACGTTTCGTTTACGCAATAATTCATTGAGCGGGGCATCGTAGAACGCTCTTTTGGCGTCCGAAATGGTATCTTCCAGTTTTTTGACAAGTTCTACTTTGGAATAGCCTGAATCGGTGGAAAACTCCTCATCCCTTACACGTTCATCCTCCAAATTTTGAATGGAAGCTATCCCGTATTGGGTAATGTTCCCGCACAGGTGAAGAATAAGATTGGCAATACTATTGCTCGATTCATTCGGTTTTTCCCAAAGTTGTTCCTCGGACAATTGATCTAAACAGATTTTGATCATGCGAAGACTTTCATTCATCCGATAGCCCGCGTTCCATACCAATTCTTCCTGGAGTTCTCTTTCTTTATCCATTTTTAAGAATATATTGTTCCAATTGCTTTAAACTGATCTTGCCTTCATAAATGGCTTTTCCAATGATTGTACCTTCACAACCAAGTTCAGCAAGTCTGGGGAGTTCGTCAAAAGTGGAAATTCCACCACTGGCAATTAAATTTAAGCCTTTTTTGGTTTGGGCCAACATTTTTTGATACAAGTCGAACGCAGGCCCTTGCAGCATGCCATCCTTGCTTATATCCGTACAAATCACATATTCGACACCTTCGGATTGATACTGCTGCACAAATGGAATCAGCTCCAAATCCGATTCTTCTTGCCAGCCCGAAACCGCTACTTTCTCGTTATTGGCATCGGCACCTAGAATGATTTTTCTAGCCCCGTAGGTCGACAACCAGCTCAAAAAAGTTTCCCTGTCTTTAACAGCTATACTTCCGCCCGTAATTTGATGTGCTCCGCTTTGAAAAGCAACATGCAGGTCATCACCCGATTTTAATCCACCGCCAAAGTCAATTTGCAAACTGGTCTTTAAGGCAATGGTCTCCAATACTTTGTAGTTGACAATATGTTGGGATTTAGCCCCGTCCAGGTCTACCAAATGCAAATGTTGAATACCATGCGCCTCAAACTCCTTCGCAACTTCCAATGGATTTTCATTATAGACTTTTTTGGTGCTGTAATCTCCTTTAGATAGACGTACACATTTACCATCAATGATATCAATAGCTGGAATCAATCTCATTTTCTAATCATATTTTACTCGTTCTATGGACATCCACATTTTTGAATCCCCAACTTTTTTAAAGCCCAGATTTTCATAAAAACTATGGGCGTCCAATGTTTTTAGTGCTACGGTGTTTACTTTCTTCACATCAGGTTGGTCCAAAATATATTGCACCATTTTTTTTCCAAGCCCTTTGCCTTTGTTAGGCTCAAAGACAACTACATCCATAATGTAGGCAAACACCAAACCGTCTGTCATCATTCTGGCGTAAGCAACCTGCTCACCGTTCTTATTAAACATTCCAAAGCAGATGCTTTTTTCAATGGTCATCAAGGTTTCCTCCCAGGTTTTTTCCTTTCCCCAGTATGTCGAGGTTACCTCTTTGTGGATTCTTGGGATATCCAATTTCTCCTTGTCCTTCAAAATGTGGAACTCCATATCAGGCAATATTTAGAAAATTGTTCAATATTTCACTACCTACATCGCTGCTTTTTTCGGGGTGAAACTGTACCCCATAAAAATTTTCTTTTTGCAGAGCCGCACTATATTCCACATCGTATTCGGATTTGGCAATGGTTTCCGAGCCAATCGGAGCATAAAAACTGTGCACCAAATAGATATAGGATTTCTCAGGAATATTTTTGAACAGCTCATTTTTTAAATCCGAAATCTGGTTCCATCCAATTTGAGGAACTTTGACTTTATTGGAAAATTTAACCACATCCAAATCAAATATGCCCAAGCCTTCCGTATTTCCTTCTTCGGATGAATGGCACATGAGTTGCATACCCAAACAGATACCCAAAACTGGCTGTTTCAAGGTTGGAATCACCTTGTCCAATCCTGTAGCTCTCAACTTTGACATCGCAGAACTCGCCTCCCCTACACCTGGAAAAATGACTTTATCGGCATTTCGAATTTCTTCTGCATCGTGACTCAAAATAGCTTCAAAACCTAGCCGTTTTATGGCAAATATGATGCTTTGGATGTTCCCTGCGCCGTAATCTATTATTACAATTTTCATGTATTCTTTAATCTTTTGTCATTTCGAGTAAAGCAAGAAATCTAGATTTCTCAATCGCGAGCTCCTTCGAAATGACATTTTTTATAGCATGCCCTTTGTAGAAGGCAGCACCATTTTTTCAGCATCCCGTTTTACTGCCATTTTGATGGACTTGGCAAAAGCTTTGAATATGGCCTCGATTTTATGGTGTTCGTTGGTTCCTTCGGCTTTAATGTTCAAATTGGCTTTGGCGCCATCGGTAAACGATTTAAAAAAATGTATGAACATTTCAGTTGGCATATCCCCCACTTTTTCCCGTTTGAACTCGGTGTCCCAGACCAACCAATTGCGTCCTCCAAAATCAATTGCGACTTGCGCCAAACAATCATCCATAGGCAACGCAAAACCATATCGCTCGATGCCCAGTTTGTTGCCCAAGGCTTTGGAAAACAGCTCGCCCAAAGTAATAGCGGTATCCTCGATGGTGTGATGTTCGTCCACTTCTAAATCGCCATCGACCTTGATTTCCAAATCCATTTGTCCATGCCTCGCCAATTGATCCAACATATGGTCAAAAAAAGCCAAACCAGTTTTAATGTTACTTTTCCCGGTGCCATCAAGGTTTATTTTGATATAAATATCGGTTTCGTTGGTTTTTCGGGATATTTCCGCAACACGGTTCTCCAATTTTAAAAACTCATAGATTTTCTCCCAATCGTTGGTTTCTAGAGCAATAAAATGGTTCAATTCATCACGTTTTACCGTGATTTCCCCTGTGCCCAAGTGCGTTTCATCATTAATAAAGATGCCTTTGGCGCCCAAATTCTTGGCCAGTTCCACGTCTGTCAAACGGTCACCGATTACAAAAGAATTGGCCAAATCATATTCATCGGAAAAATAGGAGGTCAACATTCCCGTGCCAGGTTTACGGGTATTGGCATTGTCTTTTGGAAAGGTTCTATCTATAAAAACCTGATCAAAAACGACTCCTTCATTTTCAAAGGACTTTATAATAAAATTGTGCACGGGCCAGAAGGTGTCCTCTGGAAAAATATCGGTTCCCAAACCATCTTGGTTGGTGATCATTACCAATTCATAATCCAATTCCTTTGCAATCTTTCCCAAATAGGTGAAGGCCTTTGGATAGAAAATCATTTTTTCAAAGGCATCTATTTGTTCATCAACAGTTTCCTTGATGATGGTACCATCGCGATCAATAAAAAGTACTTTTTTGCCCATTATTCCAATTCTTTTAAAATGGCTATCAATTTTTTGTTTTCTTCCGGTGTCCCCACGGTAAATCGAAGGGTGTTTTCGCACAAGGGTTGAGTGCTTCGGTTGCGCACCACCACTTGTTTATCCAATAGTTGTTGGTAGCGTTTGTTGGCATCATCAACTTTGGCCAATACAAAATTGGCATCGGTTGGATATAATTCCCTTACAAATTCCAAACCGTTCAAAGCATTAATCAATTCATCTCTTTCATCAAGAATCTGTTGCACCTCTTTATTGACCAAGTCTTGGTTCAACACCCGTTGTAAGGCACGTTGCTGCGTCAATTGGTTGACATTGTAGGGTGGTTTGATTTTGTTCAAAACACCGATAATTTCTTCTGATGCATAGCATATGCCCAATCGGATACCCGCCAATCCGTAGGCTTTGGATAGGGTTTGGGTCACAATCAAATTGGGGTAGTTATCCAATTTCGACAACCAACTTTCATCTTTTGAAAAATCGATATAAGCTTCGTCAATTACAACCAAACCTCGAAAGGATTTCAGCAATTTTTCGATGGCTTCTTTTTTGAAAGCATTGCCTGTAGGATTATTTGGTGAACAAATGAATAACAACTTGGATTTGATATCAACCGTCTTTAAAACTTCATCCACGTTGGGTTCGAATTCCTTTGTTAGCAGAACCTCCTTGTTTTTAACTGCATTGATGCCTGCCAGTACCTTGTACATTCCGTACGTTGGTGGCAGCGTGATGATGTTGTCCTGGTTGGGTTCGCAAAACGCCCTGTAAATCAAATCCAAGACTTCGTCACTTCCATTTCCCAATAAAATTTGATTTTCCGATACGCTTTTTTGATCCGCCAGCACTGACTTCAAACTTCTTTGGTAAGGGTCTGGGTAGCGGTTGACACCATTATCGAAGGGATTTTCGTTGGCATCCAAAAAAATCATTTCGGAGCCATCCGAAACATATTCGTCCCGTGCGGAGGAATACGGTTGTAGCTTACGTACCGATTCTCTTACTATATTGTTTATGTCGAATGTTTTCTGCATAGCATTTGGTCTCGACTGCGCTCGACCTGACATTAATCTTGATTCAAACTTTTTAATCTGAGGGTTACTGCGTTTTTATGCGCCTGCAATCCTTCTGCATCTGCCATTAATTCAATGGCGGTGCCTATACCTTGTATACCTTTTTCAGATATTTTTTGAAAGGTCATGCTCTTCGTAAAGCTATCCAGATTCACACCGCTGTATTGTTTCGCGTAACCGTTAGTCGGTAAGGTGTGATTGGTGCCCGAAGCATAATCGCCCGCACTTTCAGGTGTATAGTTTCCAATAAAAACCGAACCTGCATTCTGAATGTTTTCGAGATAAAACTCCTCTTTTTTTACACAAACAATAAAGTGTTCTGGACCATATTCATTGATTAGTTCCAGTGCTTCCTGATCGTCTTTTACCAAAATCAACCTGCTGTTTCCAATGGATTTCCTCGCAATCTCCTCCCTTGGTAATTGTTGGATTTGATGTTCTATCTCTTTTTCGACAGCATCAATTAATTTTTCGGAAGTGGATACAAGTATCACCTGACTGTCGACACCGTGCTCAGCCTGGCTCAGTAAATCCGAGGTTACGAAGGCTGCATTGGCGGAATCGTCGGCAACCACCAATAATTCACTGGGGCCTGCCGGCATATCAATGGCCACGCCGTATTTGGTTGCCAATTGCTTTGCAACTGTTACGTATTGGTTGCCCGGGCCAAATATTTTGTATACTTTCGGAATGCTTTCCGTGCCAAATGTCATCCCTGCGATGGCCTGAATCCCTCCTACCTTGAAAATTTGCGTTACTCCACATATTTGGGCCGCATATAAAATAGCAGGATTGATTTCCCCGTTTTGATCAGGCGGACTACAAAGCACAATTTCTTTACAACCAGCAAGTTTAGCAGGAATTGCCAACATTAAAATAGTTGAGAATAAAGGTGCTGTTCCGCCTGGAATGTACAAACCTACTTTTTGAATTGGACGTTTTTCCTGCCAGCACTCCACACCTGGCATGGTTTCCACTTCAACTTTTGCTGTTTTTTGGGCAGCATGGAATTTTTCAATATTTGATTGAGCAAGGTTAATGGCCTGCTTCAATGCATTAGAAACGGAATTGCTTGCGTTTTCAATCTCGTCTTCTTTTACCAAAATAGAATCCAAAGTGACTTTATCAAATTGGGCCGTGTATTTTTTGATAACCGTATCACCATCAGCCTGTACCTCTTTAAAGATACTGTTGACAATCTCCTCAATATCTGAAACGCTCTGGGTGGGACGCTTTAAAATTTCGTTCCAATCATTTTTATTTGGTTTTACTATTTTCTTCATTTTACACCCCTAAGGTCCCCTCAAGGGGACAATTATTCATTAAAATCGTATCTTTTATTGTCTACAATACCATTTTTTCGATTGGACACACCAAAATTCCCTCTGCGCCGGCTGCTTTTAGCTCATCGATGACTTCCCAAAAGGTTTCACGATTGATTACAGTGTGGACGGAACTCCATCCATCTTCGGCTAATGGCAAAACGGTGGGGCTTCGCATTCCGGGAAGAATGGAAATAATCTCATCCAACTTATCGTTCGGAGCATTCATCAATACATATTTGTTATTGCGAGCCTGCAATACGGACTTGATCCTGAATTGAATTTTCTTTAATAGTTCTTTGCGCTCTTCGGAAATGGTGGGCGATACGGCCAATACGGCTTCACTCTTTAGTATCACTTCAACTTCCTTTAGATTATTTTTGAAAAGCGTACTGCCGCTGGAAACAATATCGCAAATTCCATAGGCTAAACCAATATTCGGGGCAATTTCAACGGAACCATTGATGATGTGCAATTCCGCCGTCACTCCTTTGGAAGCTAGGTATTCCTTGACCGTATTCGGATATGAGGTGGCTATTTTTTTTCCTTCAAAATCCTTAATGGAATTATAGGTTACTCCTTTGGGTACGGCCAAGGACACGCGACATTTGGAAAAATTCAAACGCTCCGCGATGGAAATGTCCTTTCCTTTTTCAATAAGCACATTTTCCCCGATAATGGCAATATCCACTACCCCATCCCTTAAATATTGAGGGATGTCGCCATTTCGTAAATAAAAAACTTCCAAGGGAAAATTTCGCGAGGTAGCCTTTAATTGGTCCTTTCCATTATCGATGGAGATACCGCAATCTTTTAAAATGGCGAGGGAATCCTCGTTCAATCGACCACTTTTTTGAACAGCAATTCTAATTTTTGTCATTTTTCAATCGTTTTGTCCGAAAAACCAAATGGGTACAAAAAACAAACCCGTTTGATTTCTCAAACGGGTTAGAATATATTTTAAAAACAACAATACATTTCTATCTCGCTTGAGGGCAAGTATAAAAATGATGATGTGTGTTTTTGTTCCTCATTATGCTTCAAAAGTAGGATATATTTTTATATCAAAAAAGCAGAATTTAGTTATTTCCCAAAATTAATGGCAATCCGTCATCGCCGGAACCTACCACTACAATTTTAGCATTCGGGGATTCCGCTAACTTTAAGGTTGCATCTATGCCTTTGTCCTGCAATATCTTATCTGTTAAAGATGCGCTCAAAATACGGTTGGCATCGGCCTTACCCTGTGCTTCGATTCTAACTTTTTCAGCTTCCTTTTCGGCAGTCACCAATCTAAATTCATATTCCAATGACTCCTGTTCCTGCCTAAGTTTACGTTCTATCGCATCTTTTATGGTCGGTGGCAAGGTCACGTCCCTTACCAAAACTTCGTTTAACTGAATGTATTGGTCTTGAACAATTTTTTGGGTTTCCTCGAATATTTCTTGTTGGATGGCATCACGCTTACTTGAATATAGCTGTTCCGGCGTATACCTGCCCACAACACTACGGGCAGCAGAACGTATTGCGGGAAGCAATACACGTTCTATGTATTGTTCACTTTTTTCTTGGTGTAATTTTCCAAGCTCATCATATATCGGTTGAAACCAAACTGAGGCCTCCAATTTAATATCCAATCCGTTGGATGAGAGCACGTTCATTTTCTCCAACCGCTCTTGTTGGCGCACTTCATAAATATAAACTTTGTTCCAAGGCGCTACCAAATGAAAACCTTCCCCTAATGGCGGTTGGTCCGTAACGACACCTCCTC
This sequence comes from Muricauda brasiliensis, assembly GCF_003057865.1. Classification (NCBI taxonomy): domain Bacteria; kingdom Pseudomonadati; phylum Bacteroidota; class Flavobacteriia; order Flavobacteriales; family Flavobacteriaceae; genus Allomuricauda; species Muricauda brasiliensis. The sequence continues at coordinate 39,567 of NZ_QBTW01000013.1, forward strand.
CAAAATATTTATACAAAACTCCAGCTTCCCCGGAACCAATGGTAACGGTTGACCGTGATGCAAAAATGATGATGAAAATAATCGCCGCCAATGCAGGCAACGCAATCTTAGGTAATTTATCCATTTTACTTACTTTGATTTATATTAATCCGTTATATTTTCTGATGAACCATTCCGCTGCAAGCGAAAGTATGATGAGTCCGAGTAAAATACGGAAATCTATTAAAGATACAACATTATCCCTGCTTTTTTGGACAGGTAAGAACTGTTGTGATGATGACAGATTGGCCTGTAGTTCATCCAATTTGTCCAAATAGTAGACCTGTCCACTATTCTTGGAGGCCAAACGCTCCATTTTTTTATAATTGGCGGATATCAATTGTTTTTCTGGATTAAAGTCCAATATTCTGAAGGTACCGGTACGTGTAAGGTTTGCTTCCTCAACGGTAACGGTGAACCTATATTCCCCTGCTTGGAGGTCGCTCAGGTCCACTTCATAAAAAGAACCTTTCAGTAACATGGGCGACACCCTTGAAAAATCGTTTTCCTTACCTTTTATGGTAATGGAAATATTGGCATTGGCATCAAACTGGTAGCTTTCATCAAAATAGGAAGCCCTGATCTTGGTCATGTTAGCATTGTCAAAAATCAGTTCGTAATCCAATTCCAATCGGTTTCGTTGTTTGTTGGACCCTAAATACACCATCAAGTTTCCGATGAATTCATCAAATTCCTGAAAATTGTCATCATACCGGTACACTTGCGCTCGCCAACGCCAAATATTCTCTCCAAAAAGAACGGCTTCCTTTGTGTTGGATTCGGTCAAAATTGAAAATAAAGGCTTTTCAAGGTTAATACCCTGCAACTGTTGGAACATCAATGTTTCACTTTCTTTGTTCAACTGAATATCTGCCAAGGTTCCCTTTAAGGGTGGAAATCCGTCAACAGCAAAATTGCCAAAACCAAATAACCCGAAGGCGTTGTTCAAAACAGGTAAAATATCCTCTGCTTGTCTGCTACCCGAAACGGTGAAGCTCTCTTGAATACCGTTCAAAAAATTCCAATCCGTTTTGCTTCCAGTGATGGTAAAATGGTTGGTATTTGAATTATTGATAAACTCGTAAATACTTCTAAAATTTCGGTTGGGCTGATATATAATGATCAATCCCATGTCTTCCAATTCGGATTGACTGACGTTGGGTTTTAAAAGGGTAACGGAGCGCTGTTCGTTGGATTCTATAGACTTTTTTAATGCACCGATATCCGGATGGAGCATATCGGAAATGATGGCAACATTGGTTTTTTCATCAATCACCTCAATGGCGGTTTCCTTGGAATTGTTAGCGATATTGCGCTCATTTTCCAAGGCTCCCACTTCAATTTTAATGGTTTTGATGCCCACGCTTTGTGCTTCCACCAAGGTGTTTAACGTTTGGCTGTTTTTAGTGGCGTTAAGATCAATTCGTTCTTGATGGACTCTACTCCCATTTATTGAAATAGTCACCGTGCTGGATACCGAACGGTTACCTTGATACCGAATAGTGGATTCAATAGGAAAACTGTTTCGCAAAAAAGCGTATTTGTTCGCATTGATGAGTCCTACTGAAATATCTTCATATTGGGTGGTATCGCCAATCACCACAGGATTTATGGTGGAATTCTCGTTCAACGTGATGTATTCGTAATCCCGACCCAGTGTCTGGTTTCCATCAGAAAACAAAACGATGGTATTATTTCCGTTTACGAAAACATCTTTCAACGTCGAGAGTGCATTCGAAATGTTGGTATTTTCATGGTCAAATCGTATGGAATCCGTGGAAGAAAGGGAAGTCCCGAATTCGTACTGATGAACATCAAACCGTTCGGTTAAAGCTTTATTTTGTTTGATTTGAGAAATGGCGCTCGAAATCTCTGTCTCGGAAGAAGCACCGCCCATTGAGGTAGAATTGTCCACCAAAAGAATCAAGTTTACTTTTTCGATGTAATAATCTTTACTGACAAACTTTGGATTGATCAAAAGCAAAAGGCCGCAAAACAAGGTGATAAACCGTAATGCGGCCAATATAATCTTTAGAGAACCCTTTCTTGGGTTTTTATAGAAGTATTGAAAATAGACAAAGGTAAGCGCGGCAGCAACTGCTAAAACTATAAGAAGTACCGTGCTCAACTCCATTCATCTAGGTTAACATTCCACCATCAACATTGAGTACCTGTCCCGTTACGTAATCGGAAAGATCGGATGCTAAAAACACACAAGCGTTGGCTACATCTTCTGGGCTTCCACCACGTTTTAGTGGAATTCCCTCTCTCCAACCTTGAACTGTTTTCTCGTCCAATTTCTCGGTCATTTCAGTTTCGATAAAACCTGGCGCAATGGCATTGCAACGGATGTTTCTTGAACCTAGTTCCAAGGCCACGGACTTTGTAAAACCAATCATACCTGCTTTTGATGCGGCGTAGTTGGTCTGTCCGGCATTACCTTTCACTCCCACAACACTACTCATATTTACGATAGAACCTTTACGCTGCTTCAACATGGTACGTTGAACCGCTTTGGTCATATTGAACACGGATTTCAGGTTGATTTCAATAACAGTATCAAAATCTGCTTCGCCCATTCGCATCAACAAGTTGTCCTTAGTGATACCTGCGTTATTGATCAATACATCAATTCGTCCGTCAAAATCTTCCAAAACCTTGGCAACAAGCGCTTCGGATTCTTCAAAACTGGCGGCATTGCTTTTATAGGCCTTGGCTTTTACACCCATATCCGTCAATTCCTTTTCCAATTCCAAAGCTGGAGCTTCGCTAGAGCTGTAGGTAAAGGCCACATTTGCTCCGTGTTTTGCAAATACTTCGGCAATACCCCTACCAATTCCTCTACTGGCTCCTGTTATAATTACATTTTTCCCTTCCAAAAGTTTCATACAATGATTGTGTTTGAATGGTTAATAACCAAATATAGTTGTTGTTTTGTGTTTAGACGAAAAAAAATCCCGCATAAAACGGGATTTAGTATGGTTTTAACGGTCGGTTACCCAACCACTTCTTTCACTTTTACGCCAATTTCAGCTGGAGAATCGACCACGTGGATTCCACATTCTTTCATGATTCTTTTCTTTGCCTGGGCAGTGTCGTCGCTTCCACCTACAATGGCACCGGCATGTCCCATGGTACGTCCGGCAGGAGCAGTTTCACCAGCAATAAATCCAACAATAGGCTTTTTGCTTCCACTCTCTTTGTACCATCTAGCAGCTTCCGCTTCCAATTGACCGCCGATTTCACCGATCATAACAACACATTCGGTTTCTGGGTCATTGATCAATAGCTCAACCGCTTGTTTTGTGGTAGTTCCGATAATAGGGTCACCACCGATCCCGATAGCTGTTGTAATTCCCAGGCCTTGGCGAACTACTTGATCAGCAGCTTCATAGGTTAAGGTTCCTGATTTTGAAACGATTCCTACTTTTCCTTTTTTGAATACAAACCCAGGCATAATACCAACTTTTGCTTCACCTGGAGTTATTACACCTGGACAGTTTGGACCGATCAATGTACAGTTCTTATTTTTGATGTAATCGTTGGCCTTGACCATATCCGCTACTGGAATACCTTCGGTAATCGTGATGATTACTTTGATTCCGGCGTCAGCAGCTTCCATAATAGCGTCCGCAGCAAATGCGGGCGGAACAAAAATAATCGTGGTGTCGGCACCAACCTCTTTTACAGCATCTTCCACTGTATTAAAAACTGGTTTTCCTAAATGTTCTTGACCTCCTTTTCCTGGGGTCACACCACCAACCACGTTGGTTCCGTATTCAATCATTTGTTCGGCGTGGAATGTTCCTTCACTACCGGTAAATCCTTGTACAATTATGTTTGAATCCTTGTTTACTAAGACGCTCATATATTTAACTTAATGTAGAGATACAAAAATATAGTTTACTAAAGTTTTTATCTATTGATTTCTTAAATCTTTTTCAGTTTTTTCAAGATTTCTGGAATCTTTTTAATGTATGCGATCTGTTTAAGTTTTTCGCGCGCTTCCTCTGCTGGGTAACCAAAATAGGTTTTGCCGCCTTCAAGGGATTTTGAAATACCTGATTGTGCCAAGACGACTGCTTTTTTGCCAATGGTCGCACCGCTTGTGATGCCTACTTGTCCCCAAAGGGTCACTTCGTCCTCGATGGTGCAACAGCCGGCGATGCCAACATGGGATGCAATCAAGCATTTTTTGCCTATGATCGTATCATGCCCAACTTGGATTTGGTTATCCAATTTGGATCCTTCCTTAATGGTTGTTGATGCGGTTACACCACGATCTATGGTACATCCAGCCCCGATATCTACATTATTTCCGATTACGACGTTCCCTCCAGAAAGTAATTTATCAAAACCTTCTGGTCTATTTTTGTAGTAGAACGCATCGGCGCCCAGCACAGTTCCTGCATGAATGGTTACATTGTCACCAAGAATGCATCTATCGTAAATCGTTACATTTGGATGAATCACGCAGTTTTTACCGATTTTCACATGGTTTCCAACAAAAACGTTGGGCTGAATAACGGTACCCTCCCCTATCTCTGCTGATTCAGCTATAGTTGAAGCTGCAGTTTCAAAGGGTTTGAAATGTCGGGTCAACTTATTGAAATCCCTGAAAGGATCATCGGAAACGAGCAATGCCTTGCCTTGCGGGCATTCCACTTGTTTATTGATGAGTACCACCGTCGCATCTGATTGTAGGGCTTTGTCATAATATTTGGGATGATCCACAAATACGATGTCCCCTGCTTCCACTACGTGGATTTCATTCATGCCAAGTACAGGAAAGTTTTCATCACCAACAAAATCGCAGGCAATGATTTCCGAAATTTCCTTTAAAGTATACGTTTTCGGGAATTTCATTAAGGCTATTCTTTAGCACGTTCCAAGTAAGCGCCTTTCTCCGTATCGATCTTGATCTTGTCACCTTCGTTGATGAAAAGAGGTACATTAACACTGGCTCCTGTTTCAACGGTAGCCGGCTTGGTAGCATTGGTCGCCGTGTTCCCTTTAACACCGGGCTCCGTATGGGTCACTTCCAAAACAACACTGGCAGGCATTTCAACAGAAAGCGGCATATTATCCTCTGCGTTGAAAATGATTGTAACGACTTCGCTCTCTTTCATGAGGTCATAAGCATCAAGAGCATCCCTTTGCAAGGCAATTTGAGTGTAGTCGTCCGTGTTCATGAAGTGATAGGTCTCACCTTCACTGTACAAAAATTGATAGCTACGTGTTTCTACACGGACATCTTCAATCTTATGTCCTGCGGAAAATGTATTGTCAATCACCTTTCCAGTGGTGACACTTTTCAATTTGGTACGGACAAATGCAGGTCCTTTACCGGGTTTCACATGAAGAAATTCTACGATTTTGTAGATATCGTGATTGTACTTGATGCACAATCCTTTTCTTATATCAGAAGTACTTGCCATAAATTTAATTTGAACTGAAATAACCTTTCATAATTCCACGCTGCGAATCTCGTATAAATTGAAGAATCTCATCTCGCTCTGGAGTTGCCTCCATTTCAGCTTCAATAATGGATGCCGCTTGGGAATTGTTATAATTTTGTTGATAGAGCAGTCTATAAATATTTTGAATCTCACGAATCTTGTCGGACTCGAAACCTCTTCTTCGTAATCCAATGGAATTGATACCCACATATGAAAGGGGCTCCCTTGCTGCTTTTACATAGGGAGGTACATCTTTACGAACCAAAGAACCACCGGTTACAAAGGCATGGTTTCCAATGGATACAAATTGATGCACAGCAACCATTCCAGCCAAAACCACATTCTGACCAATGGTAACATGACCTGCCAATGTGGAATTGTTACTGAAGATACAGCCATCACCTACAAAACAATCATGTGCGACATGGCAATAGGCCATAATTAAACAATTGTTTCCGATCACCGTTTTCATACGGTCGGAAGTGCCTTTATTGATCGTGGCACATTCTCTAATCGTGGTATTGTCACCAATTACAACTGTAGTCTCCTCACCTTGATATTTAAGGTCTTGGGGCATTGCAGAAATTACCGCTCCTGGAAAAATACTACAGTTTTTTCCAATTCGGGCACCTTCCATTATGGTAACGTTGGAACCAATCCAAGTTCCTTCACCGATTGTAACATTGTTGTGTATGGTGGTGAAGGGTTCAATTACCACGTTTTTGGCAATTTTAGCTCCTGGGTGTACGTATGCTAGAGGTTGGTTCATTTACGAATCTGTATTTTTTGTTTTTACGATTTGGGCCATTAATTCAGCTTCCGACACCAATTTTCCATTGGCATAAGCGTAGGCTTGCATGTGGCAAATCCCTCTCCTGATCGGAGATATCAAATCACATTTAAATATTAAGGTGTCTCCCGGAACTACTTGTTGCTTGAACTTCACCTTATCTATCTTCATAAAGAAAGTCAGGTAATTCTCAGGGTCCGGAACCGTGCTCAAAACAAGTATCCCTCCAGTTTGCGCCATGGCTTCAACCTGCAATACCCCTGGCATAACAGGCGCTCCGGGGAAGTGGCCAACAAAAAATGGCTCGTTCATGGTCACATTTTTGACCCCGACAACATGTGAGTCGGAAAGTTCCAAAATTTTATCCACCAATAAAAATGGAGGACGGTGCGGCAACCTTGCCATGATTTCGTTCACATCCATTAAAGGCTCTTGATTCAAATCATAGCTGGGAACTTTGTTCCTCTTTTCTATTTTGATGATTTTGGACAGTTTTTTGGCAAACTGTGTGTTCACAAAATGTCCAGGTTTATTTGCGATTACTTTTCCACGAATACGTGTTCCGGCCAAGGCCAAATCACCGATAACATCCAGCAGCTTGTGTCGTGCTGCTTCATTGGGATGGTGTAAAGTCAAATTATCTAAAATGCCATTAGGCTTTACGGACAGTTTTTCCTTTCCAAAAGCTTTTTCAAGCTTCTTCATGGTAGACTCAGAAATCTCCTTGTCGACATAAACGATGGCGTTATTGAGGTCACCACCTTTAATTAGGCCGTTTTCCAATAACATCTCGAGTTCATGAAGAAAACTGAATGTACGCGAATCCGCGATTTCAGCCTTAAAATCGGACATTTTTTCCAACGTGGCATTTTGTGTGCCCAACACCTTTGTACCAAAATCCACCATGGTGGTCACTTGATATTCATCCGAAGGAATAATAGTAATTTCACTGCCTGTGGTTTCATCTTTATAGGAAATAACATCCTTTACAACATATTCTTCTCTTTCTTCATCTTGCTCCACGATACCGGCTTCTTCCAAAGCTTTCACAAAAAACTTTGATGAACCGTCCATAATGGGTGGTTCGGGGGCATCGAGCTCAATTAAGACGTTGTCGATATCCAATCCCACTAGTGCAGCGAGCACATGTTCCGAAGTGTGGATTTTAACACCGTTCTTTTCAAGATTAGTGCCTCTTTGGGTATTCACCACATAGTTGGCATCGGCCTCAATAATGGGTTCACCTTCCAAATCAATTCTTTGGAACGCAAAACCGTGATTTTCGTCCGCGGGCAAAAAGCTCATGGTTACGTTTTCACCCGTATGTAGTCCTACACCTTGTAGCGTTACTTTTTTGCCAATGGTGCGTTGTTTATTGCTTGGTTTGCTCACCTTCAACTCTTTTTTCTATGTTAGAGATTTGACTTGCCAGTTTGGGCAAATTCTTAAAGTGTACATATGATTTATTGAAGTCCCCATAGTTCAAAGCAGGTGAACCTTGAAGCGCTTCATCATCTTTTACATTTCTTCCAATTCCGGATTGTGCTTGTATTCGCACCCTATCACCTATGGTGATGTGCCCAACGATTCCCACTTGGCCTCCGATCAGGCAGTTCTTGCCAATTTTAGTGGAACCTGCTACTCCGGTTTGTGCTGCAATGGCCGTATGCTCGCCAATTTCAACATTATGCGCAATCTGAATCTGATTATCCAGTTTTACGCCTTTTCTTAAAATAGTGGAGCCTAAGGTGGCTCGGTCTATTGTGGTGCCGGCACCAATGTCCACGTTATCTTCGATGATCACGTTCCCCGTCTGGGGCACTTTACTGTATTCGCCGTTGGAATTAGGGGTAAAACCAAATCCGTCCGCCCCAATAATTGCTCCACCATGGATTACACAATTGTTTCCGATAATGGTCTCCGAATATATTTTTGCACCTGCAAAAACAATAACATTGTTGCCAATGCTCACATTATCGCCAATGTAAGCGTTTGGGTATATTTTAACGTTATCACCAATTTTTACATTATCACCTAGATACGCGAATGCACCAAGATAAAATCCTTCGCCGTATTTCGCCGTTTCAGATATGTAGCAGGGATTTTCCACTCCTATCTTATTGTTTTTTACCTGATTGTAATACTCCAATAGTTTGGAAAAGGATTTATAGGCATCCTCCACTTTTATGAGCGTTGTGGAAACGGATTGCTCCGGTACAAAATCCTTGTTCACTATAGTAATGGATGCCTTGGTGGAATAGATATAAGAGGTGTATTTTGGATTGGCCAAAAAGGTCAGTGAGCCTTGCTCTCCTTCTTCGATCTTGGACAACTTATGGACAGCGATTTGAGGATTTCCCTCAACTTCCCCTTCTAAGATTCCGGCAATTTGGGTAGCTGTAAATTTCATTGGTGCAAAAGTAACAAAATTTGTTAAACGGCTTTCTTTGGATAACAGCTGTAATATTTGGTTACCGTTTCGGCAAGCGCTTTAAGGCTGAGCTGGTCAGACTCCTTAACTACATCTGAAATTTTTCCGTTCTTTTTTAAAATTTGAATGGCCTCATCCTTACTGTATGCTTTATTGGATATTTCTCCCTGGAATACGAAATTGGATGCTTCTTCAACGGAAAGATCATGCTTTTTGGTGATCCATTCCAACTTTTCATCCAATTTTTCCGTTGCAATGGGTCGCTTTTTGATTTTAATATGCAAAAGTCGTCTGTTCAATAACATTTCACATAGCTTGGATAACACAAAATCATCATGGAACTGCCAATTTTTTAGAGCGCCCATAATATCTATATCATCCAGTTGGGCAAAAGTCTTCAGAATTTGGGTATTGAAATCCAAAGAATGGTTATTCTTCAGAAAAAATAGCAAAGGTTCGCTTGCGGCTAGTTGCTCCCCTTGACTAAGCAGAAATCTTGCGCGCTGCATTATACGAACCAGTAGTTGCTCTGCTACCAATCCCGTTTTGTGCAGGTACACCTGCCAATACATGAATCTACGGGCCATCAAAAACTTTTCTACCGCATAAATGGCTTTCTCTTCCACAACTAAGTTGCCGTCGACTACATTCAACATGGAAATCAACCGCTCCGAATTTATGTTCCCTTCCGTGACACCTGAGTAGAAGCTATCTCTTTTTAAGTAATCTAAACGATCCATGTCCAATTGACTGGATACTAACTGATTTAAAAAAGGTTTGGGATAATCTCCCTTAAAGATGGAAATGGCGATATCCAATTGTCCATTAAACTCCTTATTGAGTTCCATCATAAATTTCAAGGAAATCTGCTCGTGGCTAATTTCTTTGGCCACAAAACCTTCCAAAGCATGTGAAAATGGGCCGTGGCCTATATCATGCAGCAAAATGGCACATAATAATCCTTCCTCTTCTTCTTTAGTGATTTCTACATTTTTTAACTTTAACACCTGAATGGCCTTCGTCATTAAATGCATACTGCCCAATGCATGATGGAAGCGCGTGTGATGCGCACCTGGATAGACCAAATAGGACAACCCCATTTGGGATATCCGCCTCAACCTTTGAAAGTAAGGATGCGATATCAGACTAAAAATTAGTTCGTTGGGAGTTCCAATAAAACCGTAAATTGGGTCGTTGAAAACATTAAGTTTATTGGTTTTTACCAAGGATTTTTGTTTTATTTTCCACAAAGATAAACACTATATGAACAAGATAACAATTCTTTGGGTCGATGATGAAATAGACCTATTAAAACCCCATATATTATTCCTAGAGAGCAAAGGCTACAAGGTAGTGACCAGCCAAAGTGGACAAGATGCCATTGAAGAAGTGACAAATACTTTTTTTGACATTGTTTTTTTGGATGAGAACATGCCCGGACTGTCCGGTCTGGAAACCTTGACAGAAATTAAGAAGTATGATGGCTCCATTCCGGTTGTAATGATCACCAAAAGTGAAGAGGAATATATTATGGACGAGGCCATTGGGTCCAAAATAGCAGATTATTTGATCAAGCCCGTGAATCCAAATCAAATCCTTCTTTCCTTAAAAAAGAGTTTGGACAATTCACGCTTGGTCTCAGAAAAGACCACGGCCAATTACCAACAGGAATTCCGTAAAATAGCCATGGATCTTTCCATGATCAATACGCAAGAGGAGTGGGTAGAACTGTACAAGAAATTGATTTATTGGGAGTTGGAACTGGAACAAATCGAAGATTCGGGCATGTTCGAAATTTTGGAATCCCAAAAAGTGGAGGCCAATTCGCAGTTCGGCAAGTTTGTAGATAAGAACTACAAGAGTTGGTTCAAGGACGGTGAAGCTCCTGTGATGTCCCATACCCTTTTTAAAAGCAAAGTAGTCCCCGAGCTTGATGATAGCAAAACTCTTATGGTGGTCATAGATAATTTAAGGTATGACCAATGGTTGGCTTTTGAGAAAACATTGTCCGTTCATTATAAAAAGAAACAGGAATGCGCCTATTTTAGTATTCTGCCAACTGCAACACAGTATGCCCGTAATGCACTTTTTTCCGGTTTGATGCCCTCCGAAATGGAAAAACGTTATCCAGACTGGTGGAAAAACGATACGGACGAAGGCGGCAAAAATTTGCATGAATCTGATTTTTTGGGCGAACAGCTTAAAAGATTGGGATTGAACCTTAAATGGGAATACCATAAAATAAGCAACCTAAAACAGGGGAAACAACTCGCCCAAAACTTTAAGACTCAAAAGAATAATAATCTTACCGTGGTGGTCTATAATTTTGTGGATATGCTCTCCCATTCCAAAACCGAAATGGAAGTGGTAAAAGAGCTGGCCTCCAACGATAAGGCCTATCGGTCGCTCACCTTGAGCTGGTTCAAAAATTCACCGTTGCTGGAGATTATCCAGCAGGCCCAAGCCTTGGGGATGAAATTGATTTTGACCACGGATCACGGGACCATTAATGTAAACCAGCCCTCCAAGGTAATCGGCGACCGTGAAACCAGTTTGAATCTACGCTATAAAACTGGACGAAGTCTCACCTATCAGGAGAAGGACGTGTTAGCTACCAAAAACCCACAGGAAATCCATTTGCCCAACATTAATTTGAGCAGCAGTTTCATTTTTGCTAAGAACGACCTGTTTTTTGCCTATCCGAACAATTACAATCATTATGTAAGTTACTATCGGAATACCTATCAACATGGTGGTGTTTCTTTGGAAGAAATGATTGTCCCTTTTGTAGTTTTGGACCCTAAATAATATCGGAGTGAAGAGAACTTTTCAATTGAATGAAATCCACGAAGTGGCCAAAGAATTATTGGAAAAGGCACCAAACAAGGTCGTATGCCTTTATGGAGATATGGGAGTAGGCAAAACGACTTTGGTGAAGGCTGTCGTTGAGCAGTTGGGAGCTGTGGATATCACAAGCAGCCCCACTTTTGGTTTGGTAAATGAATATTCCGATGTTAATGATAAACCTATAGCCTATCATTTCGATTTTTATCGACTTAATGATGAAATAGAAGCACTGGACATGGGTTTTGAAGATTATTTAAACTCCGATGCTTGGTTGTTTATTGAGTGGCCAGAAAAAATACCTTCATTGCTTCCCAATGATGCCGTAAGCGTATTCCTGCACTTTATCGAGGAAAGCACACGTTCAATCGAGTTAAATATTTCCTAAAATAGTATTGGTATATCTTCAAAAAAATTATTGCACAGAGCAAGTGTTTTTCGATAAAACGTTGATTTTTTGCGTTTAAAAACCAATTTTATCGGTAAAACGTATGGTGGGTTGAAATATTTTCCTACATTTGCAATGTGAATTAATTCATTTATTAACCAAAAACTCTTTTACGATGAACACTAAAAAAGTTTTTTTTGGATTGCTAGCTGTTGCATTTTTGGCAATGACCGCTGTATCTACTACAGTTACTTTTGACGACAATCAAACAGTAAGCATTGAAAAGAAGAAATTAGTTAAAATCTAAGTTACTTCTTTATCCAACAACCGTTTAACCCCTTTTTTTTCAAGAAGGGGTTATTTTTTTACAATATTCATGGATTTTTTGAGTTTACAAGAGTGATGAGCAAAAAGTCTACTGTAAGAAAAAGGTTTATAATTGAAGGGGCCGTAGCATTTATAATCGCTATAACTCCCATTCTATTTTATTGTTACAAATATCTTCCCATTCCGCCAGGCAGCACCACTTGGACTTATTTTGGTATTGAGTTCAAAGAAAATAATTTTGGTGAGGTCTCTACTGCAATTTATTATTACTTCAATAAATTTGTTCCTTTGTTACTATTGGTGATATGGTTTGTTACCTCCAAAAATTGGTGGTACCATGCCATATTGATTCCATTGTCCATGTACAGTTTTCAATTATTCACTGCATTGAACTATTCAAATAGTGAACGAATCGATGAGAATGAGATTCTGTATGTTGTGGCAGTCACCATGGTTGTTGTACCTGTGGTATATTTTATAAGAATAAAACTGGTGGACAAGCACGTACATGGAATCGATTTGGATGCTATGGATACCGAACTTCAAATTTTAAAGGAGAAAGAAGAATTACGCAAGGAACGCGAGAAATTGGAACAGCGTCAAAAGAGCGTTTCAAAAAAAATGTAAATTTGCTCAAATGTCAAATCGGCATCTTGCATAGATTTACTCCATATGAGCCACGCTTCCTCCCCATTTAGCAAACAACAATTGCTTCCCCAAGAAGAAACCTTGGAGGTCACTAAACAAAAAGGCGAACTTTTTATCGGTATACCCAAAGAAAACCAGTATCAAGAAAAGCGGGTTTGCCTTACTCCAGATGCCGTCAATGCCATTACAGCCAACGGACATCGAGTATTGCTGGAATCCGGAGCTGGGGAAGGTGCCAATTTTTCCGATATTGATTATACCAATGCGGGTGCGGAAATAACCAGAGATACAAAGAAAGTTTTCTCCTGCCCCATCATTTTAAAAGTGGAGCCCCCTACTCTTTCGGAAATTGAAATGTTGAATCCGCAGACCATTGTTATCTCTGCACTTCAGATAAAGACCCAAAACAAGGAGTATTTTGAAAAAATGGCCAAAAGCAGGTTAACGGCCATAGCTTTTGAATATATACGGGATGACGATGGAAACTACCCGGCAGTCCGTTCATTAAGTGAAATAGCGGGAACTTCCTCTATTTTGATAGCCTCCGAACTAATATCAAACCCCAACACGGGCAACGGATTGATGTTTGGCAACATTAGCGGCGTTCCACCAATTGAAGTAGTGATAATCGGTGCCGGAACTGTGGGCGAGTTTGCGGCTAGGTCTGCTATTGGACTAGGTGCAAATATCAAGGTCTTTGACAACTCCATCAGTAAATTGAGAGCGCTGCAGGCCAATTTAAAGCAAACGGTATACACCTCCACTGTACAGCCTAAAAATTTATTGAAATCCCTAAAGCGTTGTGATGTGGCCATCGGTGCCACGCGCGGAAAGGACCGTTCTCCTGTTGTGGTTTCCCGATCCATGGTGGAAAACATGAAAAAAGGTGCCGTGATCATCGATGTAAGTATTGATATGGGAGGCTGTTTTGAAACTTCTGAGGTAACTACACACAGAAAACCGACTTTCGAGAAATATGGAGTCATTCATTACGGGGTGCCCAACATTCCTTCGCGGTATCCAAGGACTTCCTCCATTTCCATTAGCAATATTTTTACACCCTATTTGTTGAAAATCGGTGAAGAGGGCGGTCTAGAACACTCGTTAAGATTTGATAAAGGCCTGCGCAATGGACTTTACATGTATCACGGGATTTTAACGAACAAATCCGTAGGTGATTGGTTCGGCCTGAGCTACAACGATATTAACTTTCTTATTTTTTAAATAAATGGCATTTTTAAAACGATTGGGATGGTACTTGGTTGGACTGTCCATTGGATTGATTTTTTTGGTTTTTATATTGAAGAAAAAATCAGGTGAGGAAGGATTGGATTTTTGCTATTTACCCAATTGCAGAGTGCTCAAGGACATGCGCTCCAAACCACTGATTTTCTCTGAATCGCTTCCCGAACAATATCAGGATACCCTGATAATTAAGTCCTTTTTAAAAGACGGAAATGTGGATTTTGGAAAGAGCGATACCAAATCCGAACCCTGCAAAACCTATTACATTTCTCATGAATACAAGGGTCAGGAACTGGAATTAAAGGCCAAGAATTGTGAGGAGAAGATAATCATTGAAAATGTGTACAATAATCGAGATGATTGATGTTTTTTAGTTAACTATTTTGGTCAAATTATTTTTTTGCTTACTGTGTCTATAGGTGAAGTACAGAGTGAAAATCAAAGATATCTGTAATAATATTGATAATAAAGATCCTTCAAACCCAAAATCACCTCCATTAATTATATTTCTTTCGGAAAACGAAAATTCAATCAATGAATATGAATTCATCCCGCTTACGTTAAACCCAAATAATGATTGAAAAAAGTTCCAACTGAAGTGAAATGCAATGGGAAACCAGAGACTTTTAGTGTAAATGTAAGGTAAGCCCATAATAATTCCTGCCAAAAACAAGTTGACAAATCCTATCCATGAAATATTCGGATTAGCTGAGTGCATTATAGAGAACAGTATAGCTGAAAGGAGTAAAGCCAAAAAATTGTTCATCGATTCCATGAAATTGCGAAGAATATAACCTCTTAACAAAACCTCTTCCGAAAAGGAAACAATAGTATACAGCACTAGTGTCAAAAGAAATTCAATTCCTATGAAATTCATTTCTTTGAACTCCAATTGTCCAAACAAAACAAGCAAGCCATACCCCATGCCCATTATTAAAAGACCCGCTAAAACCCCAAATAAAATATCCTTGCCGTTATTTTTAAAATAAAGGCCAAGATCAAGGAAGGACTTTTTGTCCACATATTTCATGAACAAGGAGATAAGCAAAAGAAAACCCATTAATCCAAACGCGGCAACAATAATTCTTTGAAGGGTTGTCTCTTCCTGAATCCCAACTTCAGCTACGGAAGTCTCCTGCCCAGAAACGACCATACCTACAAATTGAAAAATACCCACAAAAAATAGATAAGGTAAAACTAATAGGAGTACACGCTGCCAACCCTTTATATCATTTTCCTCCATTACCACACTTATAAGTTGTTCAATCTGCCATCTTCCTACGTTTCCGCTCTTTGGTAATCAAAGTAAGTTCCCTAGAGGTTTGCCCGGCCACGGAAGTGTTTTCTTCTGCCCTTCTAATCAAATAGGGCATTACATCACGAACAGGCCCGTATGGAATATATTTTACAGAGTTATAACCACTGGCGGCCAAGTTATAGGTAATATGATCGCTCATCCCGAACAACTGACCGAACCAAATCCTAGCGTCATTTTCAGGAACTTTACGCTCTTCCATTAAATCTACCAATTTGAGGGTACTTTGCTCGTTATGGGTTCCTGCGAATATGGAAAAATACTCCAAGTGTTCCATCATATAATCAATGGCAGCATCAAAGTTCTCATCGGTCAATCGTTTGCTTTTGCAGATAGGACTTTCATAACCTTTATCGTCGGCCCTGTCATTCTCTTTCTCCATGTAGGCACCGCGAACCACTTTAGCGCCAATTTTAAAACCTTCTTCTTTGGCAGCTTCGTGTAATTTTATGATGTAGCCCATACGGTCCCAACGGTACATCTGGAAGGTGTTGAAGACAACTGCTTTTTCCTTGTTGTACTTGCGCATCATGTCCAAAACCAAATCATCGGCTGCATCTTGCATCCAACTTTCCTCGGCATCAATTAAAAGGGAAACATCAAGATTGTGGGCTTTTTGGCAGACTTTTTCGAATCTGTTCACGATTCTTCCCCACTCTGCCTGTTCCTTTTCTGTCAACTTGGTGCCGGCAGTAACTTTTTCGAACAATTTAAACCTTCCAAAACCGGTAGGCTTGAACACGGCAAAGGGCAAAGCGTCCTTTTCTTTGACAAAATCCAAGATTTCCAGAGTTTTTTCCATGGCAAAATCAAACTGATTGTCCACTGATTTCCCCTCGGCAGAATAATCGAGTACCGAACAAACTCCGTTACCATACATATTATCTATAATGGGCAAACAGTCCTTTTCGTTTACGCCACCACAAAAATGGTCGAATACTGTGGTCCTAATCAATCCCTCTACAGGCAAATGGGCTTTTATGGCAACATTTGTCAAGGTGGTTCCTATCTTAACCAAAGGTTCTATGGAAATCATTTTAAAAAGAAAATAAGCTCGCTCCAACTGGGAGTCCGACTTTAGCTCAAAAGCTATGGCAGTGTTCTCAAAATTCGGTCGCATTCAAAACTAGGCATTAAGACCCTAGGTCTATTGTTCTATATTTTCTGATTTTTAATGCTTGGAACACGGGATCGATAAGTTCAAGATGTATTCTTCTACATAATTCCTCAACTCAAAACATTGAAAACCAGAACAGTATTTCTTATTTTGAAAATGCCTTGTTGTTGAATGAAAAATCTATTCAAAACCTATGCATTTTACGCTTCCAAATATAGTCACGCAGATTCTATATTTTTGCACTGGAAAAGATAAAAATTAACTTAAACCATGCAGATTTTTATCCAACATGGATTCACAAGAAACAAGGTGGTTCACCAGAAGAAAAAAAACGAAATAATTTAATGGGTGCGAACTTCAACCAAACAGGAATTGCTATAAAAGTGACGAATTCTTTTTGTTAAGTAGCTTGTTCCGAATATAACATAATCAGCAAAAAAAGAATCAACCTATTAAGATTTTGATATAAGTTAGCCGGCAAGGGGCTTAAATATAAAAATAGTCTTTATTTAGTGGTGTAATTAAAATTATGGAGTCGGTAAAATCACAATCCTACGAAGTACATTTAGATGAATTGGCAAAAGCGGCGATTAACCAGCATATTGCCAATAAAAATTATTCAAAAATATTCCTATTGGTGGACGAAAACACCAAGGAGCATTGTTTGCCTATTTTTAAAGAAATCTTTGACCATAGCATTGATTCCCTACTTGAAATAAAATCCGGGGAGGAAAACAAGCATATCCACACCTGTTTGCAACTTTGGGAGGATCTTTCCAATTTTGATGGTGACCGCAAAAGTATCCTGATCAATCTTGGAGGTGGCGTACTGACCGATATGGGAGGATTTGTAGCCTCAACTTTTAAAAGAGGAATCGATTTTATCAATATCCCCACTACCCTGCTCTCTATGGTGGATGCGTCCATTGGTGGCAAAACGGGGGTTGACCTTGGCTCGTTAAAAAATCAAGTTGGTGTCATCAATCAGCCACAGATGGTTTTGATTTTCCCTAAATTTCTAAAAACGCTCGATGCACGCCAAACGAAAAGCGGATATGCGGAAATGCTGAAGCATGGTCTTATCCGGGACAAGGCGTATTGGGAAGATATCGTAGCTAAAGGAGATTTTACGGATGCGGCTCGTATCCAAAAGTCTATCGCAATTAAAAATGATGTTGTTTTACAGGACCCAACAGAGCAAGGGGTGCGTAAAATCTTAAATTTTGGACATACCTTGGGCCACGCTATCGAATCCTATTGCTTGGACAATCCCAATAAAAAAACATTGTTGCACGGAGAGGCGATTGCTGCTGGGATGATTTTGGAAGGTTATTTATCGCATGAGCTTAGAGGGCTTTCAAAATTGGCTCTGGACGAAATCAAGAAGGCGTTCCTAACTTATTTTGACAAAGTCGAGTTTACCGAAGATGATATTGATGCAATTCTACAGTTACTCAAATACGATAAGAAGAATTCGCACGGCAATGTAAATTTTGTATTGCTCCAGGACATCGGCAATGCTGCTACGGACATAAAAATCCCTGAAGAATTGTTTTCCAAAGCCTTCGCTTACTACAAGGAATAAACTTTTTATATACTTCTTTTTTACGTTTACAACTCTTTGAGTTCATCAGATTCGAAAATTCCTAGTTTAGGAACACTTTTAATAACTAACCATTATGAAACGAATTTTGATTGACTACAAAAAGTTGAGCCATGATGTGGCTGCAAAACTAATTGACTCCTATCCTGATGGTTACGGGGACAATGATATTATTACCATAAAAAAACCAAATGGGGAAGTAATCGATGCAGTGGAAGTCCAAACGGAAGACACCCTATATTTGGTGAAAATCAGTAAGAGCCTTTCTAATTTTATAGCCAGTTTCGAGGAAACTATAGAAAAGGAACTCGATAAGGAATTGATAGCTTCTGAATTTGAGCAGGATTCTTTTGAAAATTTTGAAACCACCTCAGAAGAGATGGGCGAAGATGAGGACTATTGATATCAATCCAAATAACGTTCTTGGATAATGTGAAGGTGATGTGTTTGATGCCCACATATAATAAAACCAAGGGCTCTAACACTCATTCTAGAACCACTGGCCAACCCTATTCTTTTTATGGCTTCATCGTCGAATGAGGCAAAAAGAGAAATCGTTGCTTCCCTGACCGCTTTGTACTCCTCAATTAAACTTTGCTTGGAACGGTTTGCTGCATTGGAAAAGGGCACGTAATTATCCTGATCAAAACCAGGCAAGGGTGTTTTGTCGTTCCTTGCAAAACAAAGCGCCCTGTATTGAAAAATACGTTCCGTATCGATCATATGTACCAATGCCTCCGCCAAGGACCATTTGCCCTCGGCATAGGCATAATTTAATCTTTCCTCTGGTATTTCTTCAAAAACGGACAAAAAAGTTTTTTTTCCGTTCTTTAACTCATCAAGCAATTCCACATTGCCCAGTGCCATGATATAGGTCTGGTAAAAGGGATTGTATTCAGAGGATGGAAGTTCTGATGGTACCATAAATATTGTGAGGTGCTTACAGCTCGTTGAAGATGGTGTGCATCAAACGTCTCTTATCGTTGATACTCTCTTCCAAGGAAATCATTGTTTCCGTTCTGCTTATACCTTCAATATCATCTATCTTAAAAATGATGTTTTTGGCATGTGTAGTGTCCCGTGCACGGATTTTGCAGAAAATATTGAACTTCCCTGTTGTAATGTGCGCTACGGTAACGTATGGTATTTGGCTCAATCTTTCCAAAACAAATTTTGTTTGGTGTGTTTTTTCCAAGAAAATGCCCACATAGGCGATGAATGAGTACCCTAGCTTTACGTAATCCAAGGTAAGGGAAGAGCCTTTAATGATTCCGGACTCCTCCATTTTTTTGACTCGGACATGAACCGTACCTGCAGAAATCAGCAATTTCTTTGCGATATCCGTAAAGGGTGTACGGGTGTTATCGATTAACATATCCAAAATCTGATGATCTATCTCGTCTAGTTTAACTTTGTTCATTACGTTGAATTTTGCAGCAAAAGTAGTTAAAAAAGGAAATTTACGTAATAAAAATGGTTCTTTTTTAAATAATATGCAAGAACATCCGATAAACTCCTTTTATTTATTGATTTTCAGAAGCAAATCGAGGATTTCTTTCTGGGAGGATTCAAACCCAAAATCCTTGGAATCAACACATTCTATGGTCAGGTGCCCATAAAAACCTTCCAGCGGCCCAATTTCAGCAATCTCTGGTTGAAAAATGATTTTTTTATTCTCCAACACTTCTTTATATCGAATTCCTACCGAATGTCCCTCTTCAAACTCGGAGTTCACCACTTCGGGATGCTTTACTAAAACATCAAAAAAAAGTTTGTCGTTATTTGGAATGGAGAAATAATCCCCTGTCTTAAAATCATTGATTCGGTCTTCCGAAATTATTCCAAGAACCTCTACGAGCGAGAAAAAAATAAGCTCCCTTGTTTTCTCACGTTCATAATCATCCGGATAATGCCCCGCTTCAAATAAAATGGTAGGCACACCCAACATTTGAAGGGTATCCCCTATACAATTGTCGTTGAAACCATCATCATAGCGTCCCACCTGCCCGGGAATACGGGTCTGGAGCATATGGTTCATGGCAGCAATCAATTTCATGGCCATTTCGCGGTTAGGCGTTATGTGCCGTTCCTTATTGCTAGCGGGCGATAGAAAAGATACTGTGGCCGGCTTGTTTGTTTTTCCCGCACTAAACAAGGTGCGTTGGTCATGTAGGTTAAAGCAGAAATCGGGTTGGAATGATTCGAACAATTCTCGAAAAGCAACGCTTTCAGGCTGCGTTAAATTCTTGGCATCGCGGTTAAGGTCAATATCGTTACTATTAACGCGTGTGTATGCATTGGCGCCATCAGGGTTCAGCATTGGCACTATCATAATGGCACACTCTTCCATTATATGTATTGCAGCGGGCTCATTAGAGTTTAAAAAGTTCACTAAATCCCAGACCGCTTTTGAGGTTGTGGATTCATTGCCATGCATTTGGGACCACATTAGAATCTTTTTCTCCCCCTTTCCCAATTGAAAAGCATCAATATCAACTCCATTGACAGATTTGCCAATACATTTCACAACTGATGGAATCTTAGCAAAACAAGGCCGTATGGATTCCATATTTATATATCGTCCTTGAATGGAGTTCTCTTTAAACAACGAATAGTTGAGCATAAGGTTTTCAATTGAAGTTTACAAAAGTAACCATAGTTATATTTACAAATGTGAATAGATTCAATTCGTATTTTGTATACAATTGTAATCGTTGTGATCTTGCAGATAGCCCTGGAGTTGCACAATGTAAACACTATAAAATTAATTGGTTATAATTATTTATATACCAACATTATAACGCGTATTATATGGAGAAACACATTAAACAAAAATACGAATAACGTCTTTGTTTTATGCTATATGAGATGTAATTTGGTATCTTTGATTTATAAAATTTACATTTGTGAACAAAGAAATTATCTCACGTATTGAGAGGGTTATTGAGCACCTAGAACTCTCGGTTTCTGCCTTTGCTGATTCGATTGGTGTGCAACGTTCAAGTATGTCCCATTTGCTGAATGGGAGAAATAAGCCAAGTCTTGATTTTGTCCTGAAATTGGTGGATACCTACCCCGAAGTTAAACTAGATTGGTTGTTGAAAGGAAAAGGAAATTTTCCTGAAACAGATAATATTGAAGAAGAACTTGTTGCTAATAAAGCGGATCTTGAAATTGAAAATTTAAAGATTGAGCCAATCAGAAGAGAATCTGTCACAGGACAAAAACACAACAAAGAGCCTTATAAAATAGTTATGTTTTATTCGGATGGTACTTTTGATACATTCAACGCAAAAAAGGATTGAACCTTTCCACTACATTCCGTTTCTTTGTGGTTATGATAAAACACTTCTATTTCGGTTTAATTGCGCTATTTTTTATAGCCTGCGGTCAACCCCCACAGCGCAACTGTACGGATTTTAAAACGGGCAACTTTACTTTTACCGCAATGGTAAATGGTGAAGAGAAAGAAACAACTTTTAGCCGAACATTGGATTTGGAGGTTGATGAATATGAAGGCAAGGTGGATTCCTCTTCGATTCGATGGATAAATGATTGCGAATACGTTCTTAAAAATTTAAATCCTAAGAACAAGGCTGAAGAAAAACCGATTCATATCAAAATATTGACCACAACAGAATCTTCATATACTTTTGAGTACAATGTTGTTGGTGACAATCGAAAATTTAAAGGAACGGCACACAAAATAGATTGATAATCTTCCAAGTTTTTTTGGCCGGGTACTAGTAAAACTAGTTTGGCCTTTGATAAGCGAGTTCAGGACTTGCTTCCTTATGTTTTTTGAACAATCGTTGTTGCTGTTTCACGGTAAGCGTGCTTCCATCGTGACTCCAACCTGGAGGTCCAAAAATGTACATCAATTTATGGGAAAGCTTTTTGGATTTTTTTACATCGTTCCAGATATCCTTGAACTCATGCGTAAGGATAACCATGGGGTTGTATGAGTTTGGGGCGTGGATTACACCGTATTTCACATCAATATCATCGTCCAGTTCTTTCCAGGTACCAAACATTTTATCAAAGATATTCAAGAATCCTCCGTGGTTCTTGTCCAAATACTCTACGTTTTGGGCGTGATGCACTTGGTGCATGGTATGTGTATTGAATATTTTCTCCAAAAATCCAAGTTTTGGAACATAAACGGTATGTAGTTGAAATTGCCATAAGGCTTCAATTCCCAAGCAAACTACAACCATTTCTGGAGGAAAACCAATTGCGGGCAACCACATATAAAAGAAAGGTTTATACAAAATGGTGAACCATCCATTCCTGATGGCCGTCCCTAAGTTAAAGTTGTCGGATGAGTGATGAACAATATGTGCGGCCCATAAAATGCGAACTTCATGATTTGCCCTATGGAACCAATAGTACGTGAAATCATCACCTAATTGACACAAAATCCAAACATACCAAGCGTATCCAAAGGATTCATAACCCATAATATTTGTTCTTACCCCATCCACTACTGGATTGAACAATTCATATGTCCCTTCAAAAAGAAGAATGGCAAAGGCCACCTTGAACAATGGGCCCAAGATTGCAGATCCAATCCCCATAAAACCGCTCGCAGCTAAATCCTTCCAATTGTAAAGATCATGATTATGGTCATGGTCATGGGTTTTGCTATACGTAAGTTCTAGTAAAATGAAAGCAATAAAAACTGGTACGCCATATACCAGCGGGTTTGTAAAATCCATAAAGATGTATTAAGCAATCTGTTTGGTGTGTAACTCAATTGGGGAAATTAGCTATAAAAAGCATTAAAACAAAGTAGTTTGATCAGAACTATCATTCTTTGTCCCTATATCAGTATCATCATTGTTTATTTGCTCTTCGTCGATTACCTCTATATCCTCTGGCTCTTGCTCTTCGGGTTCCTCGTAAGGAAGTGACTCCAAAACATTAATGTTCTTGACCTTATCCGGAGTCAATTGATTTCCGAGTGCCTTGATACCTTTAACCGATATAAACTCCTCTACATTAACCTCCAGATTAGGTTTGGCTTCTTTTCCTCTTGGCTTGATAAACTCAATTTCCAACATCGGCCTCCAGTCGGTAGAAACCAGCTCTAAATGAGATTTTGGGTCCTCGTCAATGACCACTTCTTCCTTATTGAGGTTTTCCACCAAAAAGCGTTTTAGGTAAAAACGTTCCTTATCGCCTACATAATGCACTACCGAAATCGGCTTGTCCGGATTCCATTTTTCAAGCACGATCATGTCGTCGTTAAAACGTGTGAGCAAATCGGGTGGAATTGTTTTTACGATTCCTTTCTGGTCAATTACCAGCAACAGGTCATCGCCCCTAAACTCCCCGAGCAATTCCCCTCTTCCGTCAACATTGAGTCTGCTTACCACATCATCGAACCAAATTTTTCTTGGCTTTAAAGTGGACACCCCTTTTTCTTTAAGCTCGATGCGCTTTACGGGATATTTAGTAACTAAATTTCCTTTGGATGTTCTTCCTTTAATGAGCACATCCGAAAAATCGATATCCCATTTCAATTTTTTGATGCTTCCGGATTGACGTAACAGTACAGTGACCACTTCGGCCTCTCCATTTGGGTTAGCTGAAAAATATAGCACTTCAGAAGATGATTTGTCCCCGCCAAGATCATAGATCTTATCCCGTGTGATGCTGGTAACATTGAACCTCTTGATATAACTAGGGCCACCCTTCATGCTCTTGTAGATCATGTTGTAGATGGTTCGCTTATCTTTCTTTTTAAAGACCGCGACATGGATTATGTTTTTTCCGACAAAGACTTTCGAATCCACTTTGGTTACCATCATCTCCCCTTTTTGGGTAAAAACGATAATGTCGTCGATGTCGCTACAATCTGTAACGTATTCATCTCTTTTTAAAGAGGTTCCGATGAAACCTTCTTCCCGGTTTACGTATAGTTTTGTATTTCTGATGACTACTTTAGTAGCTTCAATTTCATCAAAAATTCTTATTTCGGATTGGCGTTCGCGACCAGCGCCATATTTCTTTTTGAGTTCCTTGAAATAGTCGATGGCAAAATCGACCAAATGCTCCAAGTGATGCTTTGTCTGGGCGATTCTATCCTCTAAACTTTCAATGAGTTGTTGTGCTTTGTCCAAATCAAACTTTGAAATGCGCTTGATTCGAATTTCGGTCAACCTGACGATATCATCCTTGGTCACTGCTCTTTTTAAGTGGGTAATATGTGGTTTTAACCCTTTATCAATGGCCTCGATAACGCCCTCCCAGGTTTCCTCCTCTTCAATTTCACGATAAATCCTATTCTCGATAAAGATTCGCTCCAAAGATGAGAAGTGCCATTGTTCTTCCAATTCATCCAACTGAATTTGAAGTTCCGCTTTAAGTAACTCCACGGTATTGTCTGTGGATCTTTCCAGCATTTCCTTTACACCGATAAACAACGGTTTGTTGTCCTCGATGACACATCCCAAAGGGGAAATGGATGATTCGCAGGCCGTGAAGGCATAGAGTGCGTCAATGGTCTTGTCCGGAGAGATGCCGTTGGGCAAGTGCACCAGAATTTCTACCTCGGCCGCCGTGTTGTCCTCAATCTTTTTTATTTTGATTTTCCCCTTGTCGTTAGCCTTCAAGATGGAATCAATTAAAGAGGAGGTATTGGTGCCGTAAGGTATTTCATTGATGACCAAGGTATTCTTATCCAAAGTTGAAATTTTGGCCCTTACACGGATTTTTCCGCCGCGCATCCCGTCATTATAATTGGTCACATCAATAATGCCCGCTGTCGGAAAGTCTGGAACTATGGTAAATCTTTTGCCTTGTAAATGTTTTATTGATGCATCAATGAGTTCGTTAAAGTTGTGCGGAAGTATTTTTGTGGAAAGGCCTACTGCAATCCCCTCTGCACCTTGGGCTAACAACAAAGGAAACTTTACCGGTAAATTTACGGGCTCTTTCTTTCTACCATCATAAGATAGTTGCCACTCCGTAATTTTTGGACTGTACACCACTTCCAAGGCAAACTTGGACAGTCTTGCCTCAATATAACGTGGAGCAGCAGAGCCATCACCTGTTAAAATGTTTCCCCAGTTACCTTGGGTATCAATAAGGAGGTCCTTCTGCCCAATTTGAACCATGGCGTCGGCAATACTCGCGTCACCGTGCGGGTGGTACTGCATGGTATGCCCGACAACATTGGCTACTTTGTTATAGCGACCATCATCCAGCTCCTTGAGTGAATGCATAATTCTCCGTTGTACGGGCTTGAATCCGTCTTCGATAGCGGGTACGGCACGCTCCAAGATTACATAAGAAGCATAATCCAAAAACCAATCCTTGTACATCCCGGTCACCTTGACCAGGCTATCTTGGGATTCGTCTTGGTTTTCTAAACTTTCATCGTTCAGTTCTTCGTTCTCTTCCATTTAGAAAGGCGGCATTATTTGGGTTGTAGTTGGTTTTCCTCGACAAGATCAAGTTCCACTTTAAGGTTGTTAATAATGAATTCTTGTCTGTCAGGTGTATTTTTTCCCATATAAAACTTCAAAAGGGCATCAATGCTCATGGCTTTGTCCAGCATTACGGGTTCCAAACGGATATCATCACCAATGAAATTTTTGAACTCATCCGGTGAAATTTCACCCAATCCTTTAAATCGGGTAATTTCTGCTTTTCCGGTAAGTTTTTCAATGGCTTGTTTCCGTTCCTCGTCGCTGTAGCAATAAATCGTCTCTTTTTTATTGCGGACCCTGAACAGTGGGGTTTGAAGAATATATAAGTGGTTTTCTTTAATCAATTCTGGGAAAAATTGCAAGAAGAAGGTAATCAATAACAAGCGAATGTGCATTCCGTCCACATCGGCATCGGTTGCGATTACAATATTGTTGTAGCGCAGGTCCTCCATGGAATCTTCAATGTTGAGTGCTGCCTGCAACAAATTGAACTCCTCGTTCTCGTAAACGATTTTCTTGGACATGCCGTAGGAGTTCAACGGTTTTCCCCGTAAACTAAATACGGCCTGCGTGTTTACATCCCTGGATTTTGTTATGGAACCAGAAGCGGAATCCCCCTCCGTAATAAATAAGGTAGATTCCAACCTTCTATCCTTTTTCATGTCCTGAAGGTGAACCCGGCAATCACGTAATTTTTTATTGTGTAGACTTGCTTTTTTGGCTCGATCCCTCGCCAGTTTTCGGATTCCCGAGAGCTCTTTTCGCTCTTTCTCGGCCTGAACAATCTTTTTTTGGAGTGCTTCGGCCGTTTTAGGGTTTTTGTGTAGATAATTATCTAGCTGCGTCCCGATAAAATCGTTGATGTAGGTACGCACCGTGGGCAAATCCCCTCCCATATCGGTGGAACCGAGTTTGGTCTTGGTTTGACTTTCAAAAACGGGCTCCATCACTTTAATGGAAACTGCCGATATAATGGACTTGCGAACATCTGAGGCGTCGTAATTTTTTCCGTAGAAATCACGAATCGTTTTCACAACGGCTTCCCTAAATGCGGATTGGTGCGTTCCACCTTGAGTGGTGTGCTGTCCGTTTACGAAAGAATGATACTCCTCGCTGTATTGGGTTTTGCTATGGGTCATTGCGACCTCAATATCATCCCCCTTTAAATGTATGATTGGGTAAAGAAAATCCTCATCATTGTTATTGTCCTCCAATAAATCCTTCAAACCATTTTCGGAATGGAATTTTTCGCCATTGAAAACAATGGTCAATCCTGGATTTAGGTAGACGTAATTTTTGAGCATGCGTTCCACATACTCGTTTCTGTATTTATATTTTTTGAAGATGGACTCATCTGGAATAAAACTCACTTTGGTTCCCTTTCTTCTGGAGGACTCTTCCAAAAGTTCTTCGTTGACCAGATTACCTGCTTCAAATTCTGCAGATTTTGATTGCCCATCCCTGTTGGATTCAACCCTAAAATATGTGGAAAGTGCATTTACCGCTTTGGTACCTACCCCGTTCAATCCTACCGATTTTTTAAAGGCCCTGGTGTCGTACTTACCACCGGTATTCATTTTGGAAACAACATCCACAACTTTCCCGATAGGTATACCTCGACCGTAGTCGCGAACGTGGACCGTATTTTCTTTGATAGTAATCTCAATGGTCTTCCCCGCTCCCATCACAAATTCGTCGATGGAGTTGTCGAGTACTTCTTTTAAAAGAATGTAAATACCGTCATCTGCGGAGGAACCGTCTCCCAATTTTCCGATGTACATCCCCGGACGCATACGAATATGCTCCTTCCAGTCCAGCGAACGGATGTTATCCTCAGTATATTGAGTATCTGCCATGAGTTAAGGGTTAATCATTGCAATATAAAATTTAGGAGCAAAAATAAAAGGGTGAACGGTAGAAAGTAATCAACAATGAAAAACAATAATTGTTAATATATATCAGCCTTTAGCCCGCTTTTTGCCTTGGATGGACAGGTATGTCACCCCAAAAATAACAACCAACATTCCAACCAACTGCCAATATGTGAGTTTTTCGTTCAAAAACACAAACGCAAGCAAAATGGTGGAAATAGGTCCCAAGCTTCCCAAAATAGAAAAATTATTGGCTCCCAATCTTTCGATGGCAGCTGAGACCAAAAATGATGGAATCAGTGTTGCAAAAATGGCCATGGCCAAACCGTAAGCATACACCGGCCAGGGATAGTCCATAAATTGCCAATTACCGGAAACTAAATAATGAATTATAATACAGATAGTGGATACGATCATGGCGTAGCATGTGAATCGGAGTACACCAAACTTGGGAATTAACCAACCGCTGCCCACTAGATAGGAAGCATAGGTGATGGCACTCAACAACACCAAAAAACCTCCCAATAGGACTTCGTTGCCGGAAACATCCAGTTCATCCCAAAAAGTAATGAGGACACCCACGTAGGTAATCAAGATGGCAATACCTTGCACTTTGGTTATCTTCTGTTTGAAAATCAGCCAACTAAGAAAAACTACTATTGTCGGATATACGAATAGAATAATACGTTCCAAGCCAGCTTTGATGTAATTTAACCCCTCAAAATCAAAATAACTGGCCAAATAGTAACCAACGAAACCAAACAAGGCAAGCCATGCATAATCTTTGGGTGAGATTTTTGCGTTTGATGACTTTTTTCGAATCAAGAATAATATCAAAATGTAGAAAGGGAGCGAAAAAAGCATTCGGAACAGGAGCAAATCCAATGTGTCGACATCGTAGCGGTATGCCAATTTTACCATGACGGCCTTGGAGGAGAACAATACTACTCCCAAAACCCCATATAGAATTCCCAAACTTTTACTGGACATATAGCAAAGCTATTTTATGTACAGAAAACAGCAAGGCAATATTTTCTTGGATTACAATGTCCAGCGCTTACACGTTGAACCTAAAGTGCATTACATCACCATCTTTAACGATGTATTCTTTACCCTCTACACGCATGCGTCCAGCTTCTTTTACTTTGGATTCGCTTCCATATTTTACGTAATCGTCATATGCAATCACCTCTGCACGGATAAAGCCTTTTTCAAAGTCGGTATGGATGACACCTGCAGCTTGTGGCGCGGTTGCACCAACGGGAATGGTCCAAGCGCGGACTTCCTTTACCCCTGCAGTGAAATAAGTTTCCAAATCAAGTAGTTTGTATGCGCCACGAATCAATTTGGCTGAACCTGGTTCGGAAAGTCCCAAGTCTTCCAAGAACATTTGGCGTTCTTCGTAGGTCTCCAATTCGGTAATGTCGGCTTCCGTGCCAACGGCCAAAAATATGACTTCAGCATTTTCGTCGGCCACAGCCTGTTTAACTTTTTCAACATAGGCATTTCCGTCAACAGCTGCACCTTCGTCCACATTGCAAACATACATTACTGGCTTATCCGTAATTAGTTGCATGGGGCGAACAAATTCTTCACGCTCATCTTCACTCAGCGAGATGGCACGAACAGATTTACCAGCCTCCAAACCTTCTTTCAACGCGGAAAGTACGGCTTCCTCTTTCTGGGCATCTTTGTTACCGGTTTTGGCGGCACGCTTTACTTTGTCTAGCTTTTTTTCAACACTGTCCAAATCCTTCAACTGCAATTCCATATCAATGGTTTCCTTGTCCCTAATTGGGTCTACGGAACCATCTACGTGAACTACATTATCATTATCAAAACAACGAAGTACGTGGAGAATGGCATCGGTTTCACGGATATTTCCCAAAAATTGGTTTCCAAGTCCCTCACCTTTACTGGCTCCTTTTACCAGACCCGCAATGTCGACAATTTCCACAGTTGCAGGGATTACACGCTCCGGATTTACCAATTCTTCCAATTTTTCCAAACGTTGGTCGGGGACGTTTACCACGCCAATGTTGGGTTCGATGGTACAAAAAGGGAAGTTCGCACTTTGTGCCTTTGCATTGGACAAACAGTTGAAAAGTGTTGATTTTCCTACGTTTGGTAATCCTACAATACCTGCTTTCATCTAATTACTTTGTGTTTTGAGGGTGCAAATATAAGTTGAAGTTTTGGTACTCGCGGTTAATAACCTTGAATGAGCAAATAAAGTCCCATAATCATCAATCCGATGATTCCAAAGATGGCAATCAATGACAGTAGGCATCCAGCCTGCTTCCAAATACCGTTGTATGCTTTCTCTTCTTTTTGCATAAAAAACCCCGAACATTGGTCCGGGGCTAAATTAAATGTTTTTTATTGCTTAACCATCGGGGTGCATAAACTTTTGCTTGCCCAATAGTTCTTCTTCTGTTTCTTCGTGGTCTTCATCGGGAACACAACAATCCACTGGACATACAGCTGCACATTGTGGTTCTTCATGAAATCCTTTGCACTCGGTACATTTGTCTGGAACAATATAATAAAGTTCATCGCTAACAGGTTCCTGAGCCTCATCGGCATTCACCTCTTTTCCGTTAGGTAAAACTACATCACCGGAAAGGGATGTTCCTTCGTTATATCTCCATTCGTCAGCACCTTCATAAATTGCCGTGTTGGGGCATTCTGGCTCGCAAGCACCACAATTTATACATTCGTCTGTTATAATAATTGCCATAATTTTCTTTTCCTTTTGGGCTGATTCTTGTCAGCATGCTTACTTTTGACAAAAATAAACCCTAGTAATTTAGTGTACAAATTTAATGGCACCAGATAGAAATACCATAGATGCTTTTGTTAAACTTGGAAAATACCTAACGGATTTTTGTGATAAATGTTATTCCAACGACCCGGAAGTTGACCAAAACTTGAAGGAAATCGTCGCACGGGCAGGTCATCACAACGGATGGTTTACCGAGGACAACGTTCTATTTTCTTTGCAACAATGGGGAGAATTGCTCACCGAGCAATATATTAAAGACTGGTTGGACAACTATTCCTTTCAAACGGAGAACGAACCCAAGACCGTTGGCATCGTTATGGCAGGGAACATTCCATTGGTGGGCTTTCACGACTTTTTATCGGTGTTGCTTTCAGGAAACAAGGTTTTGGTCAAACTCTCGTCCAACGACAAGGTGCTTCTGCCTTATTTGTCCAATTTTTTGATAGAAGAAGAACCTTCTCTTGTGGATAAAATAGAATTTGTGGACGGAAAACTGGAAAACTTTGATGCGGTTATCGCCACAGGTAGCAACAACACCAGTCGCTATTTCGAGTACTATTTTGGTAAAAAACCGAACATCATCAGAAAAAATAGAAATTCTGTAGCCGTACTTTCCGGTAGAGAATCCGAAGAAGAGCTAAAAGCGCTTGGAGAGGATATTTTTAGATACTATGGGTTGGGTTGTCGGAATGTGTCCAAAATCTATGTGCCCAAGGAGTATAATTTTGATGGTTTGTTCAATGCGTTGTTCCATTATAAGGATATCATCAATCAACATAAATACGCCAATAATTACGATTATAACAAGGCCGTGTATTTGATGAGCGAGTTCAAGATTCTGGATAACGGATTTTTGATTTTAAAAGAGGATGACTCCCTTACCTCCCCTATTTCCGCTTTGTTCTATTCCTATTATGATGATGAATCTACCTTGAGAAAGAAATTGCAAGAGATGGAAGAACAAATACAATGTGTGGTTTCAAGTGATGCAAAGGGGAACGATGTGAATTTTGGGGATACCCAAAAACCGAGTTTAAACGACTATGCGGACGGAATCGACACCTTGGAATTCCTATTAAAACTTTAAGATAATCCTAACCACAGGAAACGTTTTAAGATCCAACAATTTTTAAGACCTTTACCGCTTAAACCTAGTCAATGAAAAAGCACAATTTTAGCGCAGGCCCCTGCATTCTACCGGCAGAGGTTATGCAAAAAGCATCCCAAGCTGTACTGGAACTGGACGGCATTGGACTTTCACTTATCGAGATATCGCACCGTAGCAAAGAGTTTGTTGCCATTATGGAAAATGCCCGTTCCTTGGCACTGGAACTTTTGGGACTGGAAGGCAAGGGGTATCAGGCCCTTTTCTTGCAAGGAGGGGCGAGCATGCAGTTTTTGATGACCGCGTTTAATCTTTTGGATAAAAAGGCGGGATACGTAAATACAGGGACTTGGAGTCAAAAAGCAATCAAAGAGGCCCGTTTGTTCGGAGATATTGTAGAGGTGGCTTCATCACAAGAAGATAATTTCAAACATATCCCGAAGGGCTATGCCATCCCATCCGACCTTGATTATTTACATCTTACATCAAACAATACCATTTATGGAACACAGATTAAGGAATTTCCAAAAACGGATGTTCCTCTGGTCTGCGACATGAGCTCGGATATCTTTTCTCGTCAATTGGATTTTTCACAATTTGATTTGATCTATGCAGGTGCGCAAAAAAATATGGGACCTGCAGGAGCCACACTTGTAGTTGTAAAAGAAGATATTTTGGGAAAAGTTTCCCGAAAGATTCCTTCCATGATGGATTATTCGGTTCATGTGGCCAAAGAAAGCATGTTCAATACTCCACCTGTTTTTGCCGTGTACGTTTCTATGTTGACCATGCAATGGTTAAAAGATTTGGGTGGGATCGCAGCCATAGAGGAAATCAACGAGCGTAAAGCCAACCTGATCTATTCGGAAATTGAGTTGAACCCCGTTTTCTATGGAATTGCCGCAAAAGAGGACCGTTCAATTATGAACGCCACATTCAATATCACCGATGATGAATTAAAGGATGTATTTGATGATATGTGCAAAGAAGCAGGAATAAACGGTATCAACGGACACCGTTCCGTTGGCGGCTACCGTGCCTCAATGTACAACGCCCTTCCAATGGAAAGTGTGGGTGTATTGGTCGACATAATGAGCGAATTGGAAAAGAAAGGATAGTTTTAATGGTAAAAATTTTAGCCAACGACGGAATTGCCCAAGAAGGAATAGATCTCCTTGAAAAAGAAGGTTTTGAAGTTAAAAATACACGTGTTGCCGAAGGACAATTGGCAAACTATATCAACAAGAACAATATTGAAGGATTATTGGTGCGCAGCGCTACCAAAGTCGATAAAAAACTGATTGATGATTGCCCTGCCCTAAAGTTGATTGGTCGTGGCGGGGTAGGTCTGGACAATATTGATGTAAAATATGCCGAATCTAAAGGAATTCAGGTTTTCAACACTCCGGAAGCATCCTCGGAATCCGTAGCAGAACTGGTTTTTGCCCACTTGCTCAATGGGGTTCGTTTTTTGCACGACTCCAATCGCAATATGCCTTTGGATGGCGACAGTCAATTTAAACAACTCAAAAAAAGTTATGCAGCCGGTGTTGAACTCCGCGGTAAAACTTTAGGGATTGTTGGGTTTGGCAGAATTGGTCAGGCTACTGCAAGAATGGCGCTTGCTCTGGGCATGGAAGTTTTATTTACGGACCACTTGACCAAAGAAGCAACCCTGTCCCTTTCATTTTTTGATGGGCAGTCCGTTGACTTTACCTTAAAGAGTAGCGAACTAAAGGAAGTTTTGGCTAACTCCGATTTTGTGAGCTTACACGTTCCGTCACAAGATACGTATTTGATCGGGGAAAAGGAACTTGGGCTAATGAAACCTGGTTCGGGAATCATCAATACCTCCCGCGGGGGCGTTTTGGATGAAGTTGCCTTGGTTGAGGCCTTAGATTCCGGACACTTGGCTTTCGCGGGACTTGATGTTTACGAATCCGAGCCCAATCCAGAAATAAAAATACTGATGAACCCCAAAATTTCCCTGAGTCCACATATTGGTGGTTCTACCCTAGAAGCACAGGAACGCATAGGCATTGAATTGGCGGATAAGGTTATTAAATTGCTAAAAAAGTAGGTTTTTCAAGGGTGAATACCACATTCAATACCTTGTTTTTTGTACATTGTCATTCTAAACCTTAACACTAACACAATGTCAGGATTATTGGATTTGATTAACAGCCCAGTGGGCAAGCAGTTGGTCAGCGGAGTTGCTGGACAAACCGGACAGCCCGAAAATAAAACAGCAGAAGTTTTGAGTATGGCCATGCCCCTATTAATGGGAGCCATGAAAAGGAATGCTTCCACTCCGGGTGGAGCGCAAGGATTGATGGATGCACTTTCCTCAAAACATGATGGTGGAATTTTAGATGACCTCGGTGGCCTTTTTGGTGGCGGTGTGGACCAAAATGTGATGAACGACGGTGCTGGAATATTGGGCCATGTATTAGGTTCCAAACAATCACAAGTAGAAAACGCGCTTAGTGCGAAATCAGGTATTGATACCGGTTCCATTGCACAAATCCTAAAAATTGCAGCTCCTATTTTATTAGGGTATTTGGGGAGACAAACAAGACAACAGAATGTAAGCAGTCCTGAGGGACTAACAGGCTTGTTGGGAGGTTTAATGGGAGGAACCAAAACTGCCAATAAACAGCAATCCTTAATTGAGACTTTTCTGGATAGTGACGGTGACGGTAGTGTTATAGATGATTTGGCCGGAATGGTTTTAAATGGAGGCAATCAAAAAAAGAGCGGTCTCGGCGGAGTACTTGGCGGACTTTTTGGAAAGTAGCATACTTCACTTAACAATAATTAACGAAGCCGCTTGAATTTCCAAGCGGCTTTTTTTGTACATTATGTTTATGAAAAAGAAAGCTACACCCTTTATTTTGTTTGGTTTGATGCTAAGCATTGCCCTTAATTCTTGTACCTCACAAAAATCAACGTTAGATGTATCAAGTGAAGAAAAGGCCCTTTTTGATTCCAATGACGAAGAACCTGTTGAAATCGCAAACGACGAAACAGAGTATGAAATCATAATTATAGAGCCTGGTTTTAACACATGGCTCAATTCCATAGCTCGACCAGAAGGCTATTACTCACAATCCTTTTTGGAAAACAGAAACGCCGTAATGGTAATCAATTGGAACCAACGGGTACTCAACCCTATGCGATGGAACCCCAATCTATACGAAATGCAAATTAACTATGACCCAAGCATAGATTACGGTTATGAGGTCAACTACAAGCTATACAATTACTTTATTTATTTTCAACGGAAATATAATCAAAGGTTAGGTCCTTTCATTCCAAGGATTTAAAGTATTATTTTTGCATTGATTATAGCTTTAGTCTTCAATGCAAAAAATAAAACAACGTTGGGAAATCCAGAAGAACTGGCAAATCCTTTTCCCTACCCTTGGTACAATTCTCAATCTGCTTGCCGCTTACCTTGTTTCAAGAAGCTTATTACATGCTTTTGGCCTTAACAATACGGTGTTTGAATGGCCCTTCACCATAGGTGTCATGCTGATTATCCATTTTGTATTGATCAAGTTTTTTCTTTGGTGCTTCAAAAAGTTGGAGAACAAATGGAAAGTGGACTATAAATGGGAGATGATAGCTATTTTTATTGTTTTTGCCATTACCGGAAGTTTATCTGGAAAACTGGCCGCCCCTCTGGTCCATTGGATTGGTTTTGATAACGAAAATACTCATGGTGCCATCTATTGGACTCTTCGTATTCTTTTAATCTTTCCTATTTACCAGATTCTTTTGGTTGGTATTGGCTGGTTGTTCGGGCAGTATCAATTTTTCTGGAATTTTGAGAAAAAAATGCTGAAACGTATGGGTTTAGGAGTATTCCTTAGATAGTTTATGTTTTTTTTAACATAAAAACAGGTGTGGGCTTGGTTACTTTGCCAAAGTATGATGACCAACCTCCACAAACGCATACTCATATTAAGTTCCCTATTGATGGTGGCGGCAATTTTGGCTCCCTCCATTATAAAACTAGGGCACACTTTATACGGGCACAATCAAGAAAAACATTGTGTGGAGTATGGAACAAATCATATACACGATGGCAATCTGGAATGTGATTTTAATGATTTCACACTTGCCAATAAAGTACTTTTCAGCCTAGCTTTCACTTATACTCCGGTCGACATACCCGAAATCAAGTATGAGACCATAAATTATTCATTTTTTTACGAGCCGTGTAAAGCTTCCTTTCAGGCTCTTCGGGCTCCCCCATCAGTTTCGTAGTAAGATTTTTCGAGATTCGTAAACCTTTTATCATTTTACAATGAAACAATTTTGTACAACGATGCTATTGGCATTGTTACCCTTTTTATCATATACCCAGAACACATTGTCAGGAAACGTGGCCGACTCCGAAACCGGTGCCCCACTAGAACAGGTTTCCGTTTATATTCCGCAGTTGGAAAACGGAACAGTAACCGATGAAAACGGGGATTTCCTATTAAAAAACTTACCGGAAGGAAATTACAAACTAGTGATATCCTACATTGGATTTGAAACATATTCAACTTCTTTGGAAATAAATACAGGAAGTAATCAATTTGATTACCAAATGACTCCATCCGCCATAGAAATGGATGAGGTGGTACTATCCACTCCTTTTCACAAACTCCAACGTGAAAATGTGATGAAAGTGGAGCAAAAATCTATGGAGGAACTCAAACAACAAGGGGGAATCACACTTTCCGAAGGAATCACCAATATCCCTGGAGTTTCCTCCGTTTCAACAGGGGTCGGAATCGGAAAGCCCGTCATCCGTGGTTTGAGCTTTAACCGTGTATTGGTATATACCCAAGGGGTTCGACTTGAAAACCAACAATACGGTGGTGAACACGGATTGGGAATAAACGATGCAGGAATCTCTAGTGTAGAGGTTATCAAAGGCCCTGCGTCCTTATTATATGGTTCTGATGCTTTGGGGGGTGTACTTTATCTTAATCCCGAAAAATTCGAGACAGCTGGTGAGACTTCCGGTGATGTGAATATGAGATACTTCACGAATACCCTTGGTTACAATGCAAATGCAGGGTTCAAAACTTCTGGGGAAAAACTTAAATTTTTGGTCAGGGGCGCTTATGCTTCAAATGCCGATTATGAAACAGGAGATGGCGCCAGTGTCACCAACTCTAGGTTCAACGAAGCAGATTTAAAAACAGGTCTTGCTTATCAGGCTTCCAAATTTAAAACAGAGCTTAGATACAATTATAATGGTTCGGAACTGGGAATTCCAGAAGAGATCGGCGTACAAAACAATGATCGTGACCCATTGATGCCCTATCAAGAGCTATCGACCCACATTATTAGTTCCAAGAACAACTTCTTTTTCAAAAAATCGAGCCTTGAGGCCACCTTTGGCTATACCGTGAACAATAGAAAGGAGTTCGAAGAGCACCACCATGAACATGAAGACGAGCACGAACATGAGGAGGGCGAGGAACACGCCGAAGAAGAAGAACATGAAGAACATGAGGGTGAGGAACATGAGGAAGAAGGTCATGAAGGTGCGGCCCTTGATATGCGCTTGAGTACTTTTAACTATAACATACAATTTAACCCTCAATGGGGTAAAATGACCACAATCTTTGGGGTGCAGGGGATGCATCAGACCAATGAAAACTTTGGAGAAGAGGTTTTGGTGCCTAATGCTACTACAAACGATTTTGGGATTCTGGCAACCTCACATATCCATTTTGATAAAAGTGATCTTCAGATTGGATTACGTTACGACCTTAGATCTATCAACGGAGAAGCTAGTGGTGTAGAGGGAGACGAAGAGTACATTCCATCGTTGGACAAAAACTTCAATAGTTTCAATGCTGCTGTGGGTTATCGAATGGATTTGACCCAAAATATTTTGGGCCGTTTAAATCTCGCCACAGGATTTAGGGCTCCCAACTTATCCGAATTGGCTTCCAATGGCTTGCACAGTGGTGCAAATAGGGTAGAAATCGGTAATCAAGATTTGGACAGCGAGCAAAATTTTCAAGTGGATTTGGCACTGGAATATGGCAACAAACACCTTGAGGCCTATATCAATTCATTCTACAATATCGTGAACGATTATATTTATTTGGAGCCAACAGGTGAATTCCGTGAGGCAGACCCTGTGTATGACTTTCAACAGCAAAATGCCATTTTGTATGGTGGAGAGTTTGGGTTCCATTTGCACCCCCACCCTGTGGATTGGTTACATCTGGAAAGTAGTTACGATATAGTTTACGGACAGTTGGAGGACAAATCAAATCTTCCTTTGATTCCTGCCAACCGCTGGACCAATACGTTCCGGGTTGAGTGGAAAAAACGAAATCAAGATTATAAATGCTACGCTTTTGTGACCTTACAAACCAATTTTGACCAAAACAAAGTGGCAGATTTTGAAACGCCCACCGGCAGATACAATTTATTTAATATTGGTTTGGGTGGAGATATGAGAATTTTTGATCAAAAGGTGGGATATTCCATAACAGCGAACAACTTGTTTGATGAGAATTACATTTCTCACTTATCAAGATTAAAAGCAGATGGCATTGCCAACATTGGCAGAAATATCTCTTTTAGCTTAAGCGTTCCGCTTTAAAAAAAATACTTTTTAAAGAATGAATTAAAGGTCGACCTGTTTGGGTTGGCCTTTTTTCTTGCTCAACACATAAGTGTAAATCCATGTCAATGTAAAGGTCGGAATCACATCCAGTCCAGGTACCAACTCCTCTACAAAAGTAACCACACCGGCCGCCTGACCTATTTTTCCTTTATACAAGCGGGTCATGAGCCAACCTGCCACTGGGGCCCAAATTACATCGGAAAACTCTCCTATGCCTGGTATAACAAAGGATAGCATTCCAATGGCATCGAACAATAATCCTAAAAATAGGTTACGGTACTTTTTGTCTTTTTCTTCTGCCATATGGGAAAAATAGCAATTCCCATCTAATTGGAAAAGCGGATTATGACAAATCGGCGCTGATCAGCTTTAAAAACTCGTTTCGGGTCTCTATTTTTTCGAACTGTCCCCTGAATCCAGAGGTCGTGGTTACCGAGTTCTGTTTTTGCACCCCGCGCATCATCATGCACATATGGGATGCCTCAATTACCACCGCAACTCCTTTAGGTTTTAAGGTATTGTTGATACATTCCAGAATATCGTGCGTTAGGCGTTCTTGCACCTGTAATCTACGGGCAAACACGTCCACAACACGTGGAATTTTGCTCAAACCAACTATATGGCCGTTGGGAATATACGCCACATGTGCTTTGCCAAAAAAGGGCAGCATATGGTGCTCACAAAGAGAATATAATTCAATATCTTTAATGATCACCATATCATCATAATCTTCGGCAAACATGGCTCCCTTTAG
Organism: Muricauda brasiliensis; assembly: GCF_003057865.1. Classification (NCBI taxonomy): domain Bacteria; kingdom Pseudomonadati; phylum Bacteroidota; class Flavobacteriia; order Flavobacteriales; family Flavobacteriaceae; genus Allomuricauda; species Muricauda brasiliensis. Next base: position 78,373 of record NZ_QBTW01000013.1, read on the forward strand.
TATTTCTTCTGCGTTTTGCTGATATCCCTGAGTAAGGAACAGCATTGCTTTTGCCGCCCTTTCAGGTGTTTTTATCAACCCTTCGCGAGTTGCATCTTCCCCAATATCGTCCACAATCTTGGAGAAATGATCTTTTACCTCATTGGTAATTTCAATATTGTACTCTTCGAGGTTCCTATATGGTGCCATTCTTTAGCTTTTTTGAAAAATAATTGTTTAGTTTTTTGATCTTGGGATCAATTATGATTTGACAATAAGGTTGTTGCCTGTGATCGTTATAATAATTATGATGCTCTTCTTCCGCCAAATAAAAAGGCTTTTCCTCTGAGATAGCAGTAACTATCGGTGATTCAAAAATATTTTCCTTTTCCAGTAATTTGATGAAATCCTCTGCCAATTGCTTCTGCTCGTTGGAAGTATAAAAAATTTCACTACGGTACTGGGTGCCTTTATCATTACCTTGCCTATTCAGCGTTGTGGGGTCGTGCGTGGCAAAAAATACTTCCAACAATTCGGCATACGATATTTTGGAGGAATCAAAAGTGATTTTCACTGCTTCGGCATGTCCGGTTCGCCCGGTACAGATTTCCCGATACGCCGGATTCTTGATATTACCACCCGTATATCCAGAAACTACTTCCTCTACTCCATCAAGCCGTTGAAAAACAGCTTCTGTACACCAGAAACAGCCCCCAGCAAAAATTGCAATATCTAATTGAGTGTCTTTTTGTTTATCCATTTTAAATCAAAGTTAAACAATATTTGTTCTTACAACTGATTTCTAACAAATATTTATGTATCTATTGGTCGAAGGTATAACCATAAACTTAATCCCGTGTTTCAAATGAAAAAGACTTTTGCCCAAACAGTAAAGCCCCCAATTACGCTTAAAACTTTAAAAGTTATGGAAATCGACTTAAAACGATCATCTTTGCGATACAACGGTAATGATTATCTTCGACCAGCGAAGTTGTACTTATGATAAAGGCCACAAATATTCAAAAAAGTTACGGAGATCTCAAAGTTCTGCAAGGCGTTGATCTCGAAATCAAGAAAGGTGAAGTTGTATCGATTGTCGGTGCTTCGGGAGCAGGAAAAACGACCCTACTGCAAATTTTGGGAACTTTGGATACCCCGACCAACAAGGGTGAAAGCACATTGTTGATCAATGATACGGACGTAAACCAACTCAACGACAAGAATTTGGCCAAATTCAGAAATGAACATATCGGTTTCATTTTTCAGTTCCACCAGTTATTGCCCGAGTTTACGGCACTGGAAAATGTATGCATACCAGCTTTCATCAAAAAAACACCCAAAGTTGAAGCTGAAAAACGAGCCAAAGAGTTGTTGGACTTTCTGGGATTGAAAGATCGCTATGACCATAAACCTAACGCACTTTCTGGCGGTGAACAGCAACGTGTGGCCGTGGCCCGTTCCTTAATGAACAATCCTTCCGTTGTTTTTGCCGACGAGCCCAGTGGAAATTTGGACTCAGAAAGTGCTGAGAATCTTCACAAATTGTTTTTTAGATTACGTGATGAGTTTGGACAGACCTTTGTTTTGGTGACCCACAACTTGGATTTGGCCGATATGGCGGACCGTAAGCTCACCATGGTAGATGGTTTGATTGTTTCCAAAGATTGATATGACCAAAGCGGAACTCAAAGAATTTCTGGATGCCAAGGTATTGGAATACAACCATCCCAAATTTTTAGAGGATGATCCTTTACAGATTCCACATATATTCAGTCGGAAGGAAGATATTGAGATCAGTGCATTTTTAACGGCTACCATTGCTTGGGGAAACCGAAAGAGTATTATTAACAATGCAACAAGGTTAATGGATTTGATGGGGCACACACCTTACGATTTTGTAATGAACCATTCCGAAGAAGATTTGGAGCGCCTCTCCCCTTTTGTTCACCGCACTTTTAACGGCATCGACCTTGTTTATTTTGTTGCGAGTCTTCAAAACATTTATAAGAATCATGGTGGTCTGGAGACCATTTTCACACAACACCAGACCAAGGATTCCATGCAGCCCGCCATTTCCAAGTTCAAGGAAGTTTTTTTTGAGCTGCCACATCAGAGTCGAACGCAAAAGCATGTTTCGGACCCAAATAAAGGTTCTGCAGCCAAGCGTATCAATATGTTTTTGCGATGGATGGTCCGCGATAACAGCACGGGAGTGGATTTTAGTTTATGGAAAGGTATTGACCCGGCCAAACTCTCCTGTCCCTTGGATGTACATTCCGGCAATGTAGCGCGTAAACTAAAATTGCTCAAACGTAAACAGAACGATGCCAGAGCATTACAGGAGTTGGACAAAAATCTAAGAAAACTGGACGCCACAGATCCCGTAAAGTACGATTTTGCATTGTTTGGGTTAGGGGTTTTTGAGCGGTTTTAATCCTCACCAAACCCATACCCAGGCTCAAAATCCAAGGCAATGGTCTCTCCTCCGTTAGCAATGGATTTGTAAATAGCCTCTACGATCATCATATCGCGTTTACCCATTTCACCTGGGGCCTTGTTGGGCTCATCAAATAAAACGTGTCGTGCAAAATCGTCCATTTGTAATTTCTGCTGACTTTCGTGCGGGAACTTGATTTCATCCCCATTTGAAGTAACACCGCTCAAAGGCCCATAATTATTGGCAGGTTGCAACCTAAACCAGCCATTGGTTCCAGAAACGTACATTGCATTGGCGTTAAAGTTGTGTGATGTGGTAATATTGCCAACGGCTCCGCTCGGAAACTTAAATTGGGCAGTGATGGTCTCGTCGGTATCTTTAAAATAGTCCGGTCTTGTACTAAATTCCTGTGCCGCTACCGAAATTGGATTCTCACCCGTACCATAAATTGTACTCTGCACCGCATATACGCCCATATTCATTAAAGCACCACCTCCTGACATTTGTTTATTCAAGCGCCACTGGTCGGGATTGCCTGTAGCACGGTAGGATGCATCCGCCGATACAAAAAGGATATCTCCAAAGGTTTTTTCCTTTACAAATTCCTTTACCTGTTGTGTGTAGGGTTCGGAATGCAAACGATAGCCCATACCCAACTTTACACCGGCTTTATTACAGGCGTCGATTATGGCATCACATTCGGCAACGCTGATTCCCATAGGTTTTTCACAAATAACGTGTTTGCCGGCCTGCGCGGCCCGGATACTAAATTCGGCATGCATGCTGTTGGGGAGCACCACGTACACCACATCAATATCCTCATTATTGGCGATATCATCAAAATTTTGATAGTTGTAGATATTCTTTTCAGGTATACCATACTTATCCGCCCACTCCTTTTCCTTAGCAGGGGTTCCCGTAACAATTCCTGCCAAATAACAATGTTGGGTGTCCTGCAAAGCAGGTGCCAACTGGTAGGTACTATATCCCCCAAGTCCTACGAGTGCAACACCCAATTTTTCCTTCTCTTGATTGGCGCCCATGGCACATGCAAAAGGTGCTGAGGACAGGAGTGCAGCTCCACCAATTCCTTTTGCGGTGAGACTACTAAAATTTCTACGGGTGATGGTTTTCATGAAAATAGATTTAGTATGGATACTAAAATTAAGAATTATAGCTGAATTCTAGTATTTACGATTGTTTTAACAAGGTAAGAACTTTCAAAATTCTTATTTTTATGGACTAGACTAATTCAACCAAATAATAATGAAAAAACTCTTACTACTAGGTATGGCGGTGTGCTCGTCATTCGCCTTTGCCCAAGAACGCAAACTTCCTGTAGACACAACAGTGACTACGCAACATGCCGTAACTATTGGCGGAAATCGTATCAACTACACTGCAACCACAGGGACACAACCTGTTTGGGACGAAATGGGCGAGCCCATCGCTGCCCTTCACTACACGTACTACACAAAAAATGATGTTAAGGACAGAGCTTCACGACCTCTTTTGATTTCTTTTAACGGTGGACCAGGTTCTGGCTCCGTATGGATGCACTTGGCCTATACCGGCCCCCGCATCCTTAAAATTGATGATGAAGGATACCCTGTTCAGCCTTATGGTGTTAAGGAGAACCCTTATTCTGTATTGGATGTAACCGATATTGTTTATGTAAACCCGGTGAACACTGGTTACTCTCGTACCATTCCTGAAACAGGAAAAGAAGTGGACCGTAGCAAATTTTTCGGGATCAATGCAGATACCAAGTATTTGGCCGAATGGTTGAATACCTTCGTATCCAGAAACAATCGTTGGAACTCACCAAAATATATTGTGGGTGAAAGCTACGGAGGCACCCGTGTTATGGGCCTTTCGTTAGCATTACAAAATCAACAATGGATGTATTTGAACGGCGTGATCATGGTTTCACCTGCCGATTATAAGGTGTTCCGTGACAACGACCCTGTTTCAAGTGCACTCAATATGCCATACTTTGCAGCAACTGCATGGCACCACAAAGCGTTGCCTTCGGACTTGCAAAGCAAAGATCTTTTGGAGGTATTGCCAGAGGTAGAGGAATTTACCATTAACGAACTATTGCCAGCCATTGCAAAAGGTGGATTTATCGAAGATTCAGAACGTAAATCCATTGCCAATAAAATGGCACGCTACTCAGGGTTGGACGTTCAAGATATTCTTGACCATAATTTAGATGTGCCGACCCAGTTCTTCTGGAAAGCATTGTTGAGAGAAAAAGGCGGATATACCATTGGACGTTTGGACAGCCGTTACTTGGGAATCGATAAGATGTTGGCCGGAACACGACCAGATTATTCTCCTGAATTGACTTCTTGGTTGCATAGTTTTACTCCTGCTATCAATTATTACTTGCAGGAAGAATTGGGTTTTAAAACCGACATTAAATACAATATGTTCGGGCCTGTTCACCCTTGGAACAATGATGATGATAGTGTTCGTGATGACTTGCGCCAAGCAATGGCCCAGAACCCTTACTTGAACGTTTTGGTTCAATCTGGATATTATGATGGCGCTTGTACTTATTTTGCTGCCAAATACACCATGTCTCAAGTGGACCCTAGTGGTAAAATGAAGGATAGATTCGATTGGAAAGGGTATCGCTCCGGACACATGATGTATTTGAGAAAAGAAGACCTAAAAACAGCCAATGATGACATCAGGGATTTTATCGTTAGGACACAGGCCAACGGAAAAAGTGCGAAATATTAATTCGTAGTGTTTAAAATAATTAAAGCGGTATGACCTAACGCGTTGTACCGCTTTTTTATTTGGTGCAATTTAATTTGAAATTTTCTATTTTTATCCAAAACCGCACATAGTGAAAAAACAAACTGTACTTTGGCTCATGATATCGTTTCTAGGATTATCTATCACCACAAAGACAAACGCTCAAGATTGGCCCAATTTGGAAAAGTATAAAACAGCAAATACCGAACTGGAAGCTCCCGCAGATAGTGAAAACCGTGTAGTTTTCATGGGTAACTCCATCACCGAAATGTGGAAAGATGCCCACCCAGAGTTTTTTACCGATAACCCTTATGTAAATCGTGGAATCGGCGGACAGACCACGCCACAGATGTTGTTGCGTTTTCGCCAGGATGTGATCGGCCTTAATCCCAAAGTGGTCGTTATTTTGGCCGGCACCAACGATATTGCTGGGAATACCGGCCCAATGACATTGGAGCAGATTCATGACAATATTTTATCAATGGTAGAATTGGCAAAAGCAAACGGAATAAAACCCATTGTTTGTTCGGTTCTCCCTGCCTATGATTACCCATGGCGCCCAGGATTGAACCCCAATATTAAAATTCCAAAGCTCAACGCATTGCTCAAGGATATGGCCAAGGCGCAAGACGTAATGTACCTAGATTATTTTTCCGAAATGGCCGATGATAGAAATGGAATGCCTTCGGAATTGACCACGGACGAGGTACATGTGACCAAAGCTGGATATGATGTTATGGAAAAGATGGTCAATAAAGCTATTGCGAACGCCTTAAAAAGTTAATTTGGTTACTCTTCGTAGTTCTAAATTATTAGCTTGAATTAATTTGTGACATGCAAAATGGCAAGGTCAGTATCATTATCCCCTTTAAAAACACGGCACATTTTTTACCGGAATGTCTGGACTCCATTGTAAATCAAACTTACAGGGAATGGGAGGTTTTAGCGGTTAACGATCACTCCACAGATAAAAGTTCTGAGCTCCTTACCTCCTACTCCCAAAAAGATGACCGTATCAAGGTATTCCAAAACAAGGGAAATGGAATAATCCCGGCGCTGCAAACCGCCTATGCACACAGTAGCGGACAATTTGTGACACGGATGGATTCGGATGACATAATGGAGCCTCATCGATTGGAAGTGATGGTGAAATCTTTGATAGAAAACGGACAGGGACATGTTGCCGTAGGTCAGGTGAAATACTTTTCGAATAGAGGTATCAGCAATGGCTATGAACGATACGAAAAGTGGCTGAACCGATTGACATCCGAAGGAAATAACTTTGACGAAATCTACAAAGAATGTGTGATTCCATCGCCATGCTGGATGACACATCGCGCTGACTTTGAACAATGTGATGGGTTTAATCCCAAGCGCTACCCAGAGGATTACGACCTTACCTTTCGATTTTACGAGCACGGATTCAAGATTGTTCCCTGCAACCAAATACTGCATCTTTGGCGCGATTACGACACCCGAACGTCACGTACCCACGAGCATTATGCCCAAAATTATTTTTTGGACATCAAGCTGCATTATTTTTTAAAACTGGACTGTGATATGAGTCGACCCTTGGTGGTATGGGGCGCAGGTTTTAAAGGAAAAAAGATTGCGAAGGGATTAAAAAAGCAAGATTTGAAATTTACTTGGCTGTGCGATAATCCCAAGAAAATTGGAAAAAAAATCTACGGAAAAGAACTTGTCCATTTTGATGAACTACAAAATTTAGAAAATCCACAGAGCATCATCACTGTAGCCAATGAAGATGCCCAAAAGGAAATCCGGAGGTATTTTACAGAGCTGAATCAAAGTCCAATGCAGGATTATTTCTTTTTTTGTTGATTCATATAGAGTTATCGGCAGAACTCCAATACCGGTGCAGTGGCGATTGTGTATTGGTCATTGATAATTGCAAACCGAAGTTTGAAATCAGAATGTTTTAATGCCTATCTTTGACCAAGCAATGTTGGGAATGCAGTTTAAACATCCAGAACTTCTTTGGGCACTTTTTCTTCTAATCATACCCATTTTAATCCATTTATTTCAGTTACGACGCTTTACCAAAACCCCGTTTACCAATGTGGCCATGCTGCAAAAGGTAGTTTCGGAATCGAGAAAAAGCAATACATTAAAAAAATGGTTGTTGCTGATTACCCGATTATTCTTGCTTGCCGCTATCATTATAGCTTTTGCACAGCCATTCACCTCTACCAATACTGCACTTCAAGAAAAGGAAACAGTGGTGTATCTGGACGATTCCTTTAGCATGCAGGCGAAGAACAATGGTATTTCTCTTCTAGAAAAAGCCGTGCAGGATTTTATTAAAAATATTGGAACCGAGACGGAATTCAGTCTATTTACCAACGAACAAACGTTCAGCAATGTTCGGGTCACCGATATCCAGAACTCATTGTTGTCTCTTCCGTTTTCCCATAAACAACTGAACCTTAATGAAATTGGTCTTAAGGCCAAAAGTTTATTTTCTCAAAATACAGAAACCGTAAAAAACCTAATTGTGGTTTCTGATTTTCAAGAAAGAATTGCAGCAGGAAACAGCGAATTGGATACCTTGTTGCAAGTTCATTTTGTACCCATGCAGGCGCGTGAGCTTCAAAATATATCCATTGATTCTGTTTTTGTGGATGAAAGTTTGAACGACCAAGCCACATTAAAAGTATTCCTATCTGGAGGGAAAGCAGATGAGGCCATGCCCATCTCACTCTATAATGATGATGAATTGATTGCCAAAACAGCAGCAAAATTTAAGGCAAACAAAAGTGCTACCGTAGATTTTACAATTCCGGCCAATGAGAAATTAAATGGACAACTTACCATAGTCGACAACGTTTTGGGGTACGATAATCGATTCTATTTCAACATCAACCCTAGAGAAAAAATAAAGGTTTTAGCCATTAGTGCTTCGGACGGTGATTACCTAAATCGCCTATTTCGGGGAGATGAGTTCAATTTTGAAAAATATAGATTGAACCAATTGGATTATAGTAGTTTAGGAAATCAGAACGTTGTGATTCTGGATGGACAATTGTCGATTCCCAGTAGTCTTCAAAATATATTGCGAACCTTTAGGAATGATGGGGGTACCTTAATTATTGTTCCGTCCAAAAACAGCGAAGTGTCATCATACAATGGCTTATTATCCAGTTTATCTACCACTCAGTTTTCAGAAAAAGTGGTTTCGGAGGTACAATTAACCACCATAAGCTTTGACCATCCATTGTACCGCAATGTTTTTGAGCAAGAGGTCACCAATTTTCAGTATCCATCTGTTAAGGAATATTTTAAAATACAGACCAGTCTACCTACGGCGTTGTCCATGGGCGGAGGCGATTCATTTTTAGTGGGGGAAAATGGATTGTACGTGTTTACGGTACCATTGGAATTGGAAAATTCCAATTTCATCAACTCCCCTTTGATTGTGCCCACTTTTTACAATATGGCACAATCCAGCCTACAATCCCCACGAACGTATCAAACTCTTGGTAAATTAAATACGTTGGACATCACAGCGGAAATCGGAAACGATGACATCTTGAAGGTAGCTAAAGATGGTTATGAGTTTATCCCTCTTCAGCAGACATTCCCGAATCGGGTTCGTCTTTCATTTGATCAAAACCCCACGGAAGATGGAATTTACTCCGTACTCCAGAATCAACAGGTTCTACAAAATATAAGTTTTAATTATCCCCGGGCTGAAAGCGACCTCAAATATCTGGATATCGGTTCGTTGGAAAATGTAAACGCCATGGATACCATTCCGGAGCTGTTCGATTATCTAGAAGCTGAAAACAACATTACGGCTTATTGGAAATGGTTTGTTATTTTAGCGTTGCTTCTGGCGCTGATAGAGGTACTCATTCAAAAATTTGTTACATGAACATTCTGCTGAAGTCTGCAAAAATTGTATGCCCAGAGAACAAGGGCCTACACTTGAAAAAGCGTGATATCCTAATAAAAAAGGGGGTAATTGAAAAAATTGGTGCCACTGTGGAAGCCCCTGCCAACACCAAGTTGGTTGAAAAAGATAATCTGCATGTTTCTTTGGGATGGTTTGATAGCAGCGTGAGTTTTGGCGAGCCCGGATTTGAAGAACGAGAGACCATTGCCAATGGATTGTTTACGGCCGGAAAAAGCGGTTTTACCGATATTGTGCTGAACCCAAATACGCATCCCGTGCCCGATACGAGCTCTGACGTGGTCTTTTTAAAAGAACGTGGACAGGGCAAGGCGACCAAGGTCCATCCGTTGGGAACTCTGACCAAAAATGCCGAAGGTATTGACCTGGCCGAGCTTTTTGATATGAGAAATGCTGGCGCAGTCGCTTTTTTTGATTTCAAAAAGCAAATCTCCAATCCCAATTTGCTCAAGATAGCTTTACTGTATGCCCAAAATTTTGATGGGCTGGTATACTCATTTCCGCAAGATGGCGATATCAAAGGAAAAGGTGTTGCCAATGAAGGGGAAGTGTCAACAAAACTTGGTTTAAAGGGAATTCCGGCATTGTCCGAAGAACTACAAATTGCAAGGGACTTGTTTATCTTGGAATACACCGGTGGAAAACTGCATATTCCGACAATATCATCGGCAGGCTCGGTAAAGCTGATTGCCGAAGCGAAGAAAAAAGGATTGGACGTGTCCTGTAGTGTGGCCGTTCACAACCTTTTCTATTCAGATGAAACTTTGGTTGGATTTGATACCAATTTCAAAGTCTCTCCTCCCCTGCGCACAAAGTCAGATTGCAAAGCTTTGATCAAAGGGGTGAAAAACGGGACCATAGATTTTGTGACATCGGACCACATTCCTATGGATGTTGAACATAAACGCGTGGAATTTGACAATGCAAAAAATGGTACCCTAGGTCTTGAGTCTTCATTTGGTTGTTTGAACACCATTTTTGAACTGGACGAAACCATCACATTGCTGACCAAGGGAAGGGCTCGATATCAAATAGAGTCTCCAAAACTGGAAGAAGGCGCCAAGGCGTGCTTAACCCTTTTTAATCCGGAAGAAGAACATCTTTTTGAAACAGGTGATATTCTTTCGACATCAAAAAACAGCATGTTCGTAGGTGCTACCTTAAAAGGTAAGGTTTACGGAATTATCAATAACGACCTTAGTATTTTATAATGACTGACCCATCTGCCCCAGGGAAAACTACTGCCGTAGTAGCCTATATTACAATTGTTGGCTGCTTAATTGCCATCACCATGAACATTGAAGAAAAAAATGAATATGCCCGTTTCCATATTAGGCAGGCCTTTGGCATACATGTCCTTTTTCATGCCCTGGCCATTTTAATGACCTATGCGGGCTACGCATATCTGGCCATTCCCATCTATCTCTTTTATTTTGTGATTTGGATTTTTGGCTTTTTGCAAGCACTCAATGGCAGCATGAAATCTTTGCCGCTAGTGGGCAAGTATTTTCAAAAATGGTTCACCTTCATATCTTAAACCTTTAATATGTCCCTTAAAACCTTATCTCTAGAATATTTGCTAAGACCTTCTTCCAAAGATTCAGGTAAGATTCCTGCACTTTTTATGTTCCATGGCTATGGTAGTAACGAAGAGGATCTATTCTCTTTCGCTTCTGAACTTCCAGAGGAATTAATAGTGATTTCGGTTAGGGCACCATATAGCCTTGAACCTTTTGGACACGCGTGGTATGCTATCAATTTTGATGCTGAACAGGGTAAGTGGAGCGATGATGAACAGGCCAAAGAATCTAGGGAAAAGATTGTTGCGTTTATAGATGAGGCCATTGAAGCTTACAACCTTGATAAAGAAAATATTACCCTTTTAGGGTTCAGTCAAGGAACCATTCTGAGTTATTCCGTAGCATTGTCTTACCCTGAAAAAGTGAAGAATGTTATCGCATTGAGCGGATATATCAATGAAAACATTTTGGTTGATGATTATGCCCAAAAAGACCATAGCAAGCTAAATTTCTATGCTTCACATGGGCAAGTAGACCAGGTCATTCCTTTGGAATGGGCCCAAAAGTCGCCAGATTTCTTGGAAAAACTGAACATTCCAACGATATATGAGGAGTTTCCTGTGGGGCATGGTGTTTCCCAACAGAATTTTTTCTCGTTCAAAAAATGGTTGGAGAAACATATTTAATTAAACTACAATCTCTATTCAGCTTTTACCACCCTTTACCTTTTACCTATTATTTAATACTCCTGCGGGGCATAGAGCAAATGTTCCACCAGTGTAAAGTCAACGCTAAGATTATCCTTTAGTTCATACTTTATGATTAGGTCGCCCCAATATTTACCATCGGAAAAATCGGCCAGAATCCATTTGTGGTTCAATACTTTGATTTTGTTGATTTTAAAATCACTCTCCATTCCCTCGTAGGGTATCAAAGGATTATCACCCTTCTGTTCGTTGGTTTCCAACAACTTATCCTGAATATATAGTGAAGGGTTATCAAGATTTAGGTGCTCGTAATATGCCAAAGCATCATCATTGTTCTCCAGGGTAAAGTATTGCATGTCCAATACCTTTAGGTGCATGGTCTGCAAAGAATCCTCCAACTGTACAACCTCTTCTTTAAGTTGCTTTACATCAGCTGTCAATGTCTTTTGCATGTTGTTTCCTGTTACAAATTGAAAAAGCGCCAATAGGGCGGCGAAAACGAATAGGTATAGGAATATATTTTTTTTCATTACATCTAAATTTTGATTCGTAGGTTATCGTAGGCCAAATGTATGTTTTTGGGGAGACTTTTTTCCACTTCTTCATGAAATCCCAACAAAGCGCTGATATGTGTAAAATAGGTTTGCTCCGCCCCTACCTTTTCTGCAAACCCCAGAGCCTCTTCCAAATTAAAATGTGAATGATGTGGTTCGATTCGCAGTGCGTTTATCACCAATACTTTGGCCCCCTTCATTTTTTTGATCTCTTCCTCCTCTACCCGTTTCACATCGGTCATATAAATAAATTCTCCGAAACGGTAACCGAAAACCTGTAATCTGTTATGGAAGGCCTCAATGGGAACCACATCCAAATTCCCTAATGGGATTTTGGTGTTTTTGTCGACTTCATAAACCTGAACAGCAGGAGCTCCGGGGTATCGGTCCTCATCGGCAAAAATATAATCGAACCTCTTTTTTAAGGATTGAATCACCCTTTGGTGCCCATAAATGGGGATATCGCCCTGTCGAAAGAAAAAAGGACGGATATCGTCCATTCCCGCAGTATGGTCCGCATGTTCGTGGGTAAACAAAATACCATCCAATTTATCTATTGGATTGGCCAACATTTGTTGCCTAAAATCAGGGCCACAATCAATCACATAATTGTAGTTGTTCCATGAAATCAATACGGAAACACGTAGTCTTTTATCCTTGGGGTCTTTGCTCAGGCAAACGGGATGATTGCTCCCGATTACAGGAATCCCCTGCGAAGTTCCCGTTCCCAAAAAAGTAATGGTCATCTGATCATCCATTAATTTCAAAATTATAACTTATTTATTTAATAGATTGATTGAAGAGTGTAACTTTGTTTCATCTTAAAAATTGGATATGCCTACCGTACCAAGCAAAGAAAATGCTTTTGAAAATATTCCTTCCATAAAGGCCAAAACCCTTAGGATAAACTTAAACCGTGATATTTACGGAACCTTTGCCGAAATTGGCGCAGGACAGGAAACCGCTAGGCATTTTTTTAGAGCCGGTGGAGCCTCTGGGACCATTGCAAAAGCGATGAGTGCTTACGATAAATCCTTTAGTGATGCTATTTATGGTATTGAGGAAGATGGTCGCTACGTTACCCAATCCCGTTTAAAGAAAATGCTGGACCACGAAATGCGATTGGTCGAGGAACGGATAAGCAGGGACAGCAACCCGGACTATCTATTTTTTAGCTACGCCAATACGGTTGCCACCATCGATTTTTCCAAAAGATATAAAGGGCATGGATGGGTTGGATTGCGTTTTCAATTGGATCCCGATCAAAAAGAGTATGATGAAATTGTGCTCCACATCCGTTTTAAGCAAAATGAAGCCAGATTACAGCAAGAAACATTGGGGATACTTGGTGTTAACCTGATTTATGGCGCATTTTTCAAGTTCCACAAACCAAGAAAGCTTTTAAAATATCTATATGACCATATCGACCACGATACGTTGGAGATTGATATGATCAACTTTACAGGACCCAATTTTGCCGATGTCGATAACCGTTTGATGAGCCTTCAGCTTATTAAAAACGATATGACGGATGCAGTGATGTTCGGGCCTGATGGCAATAACCTATTACCGGCGGCCGTACTTTACAAAAAGAACATCTTGGCGCTCCGCGGTAGTTTTAGACCGGTTACCAAGGTGAACATGGACATGTTCCAGAAATCCTACGATATTTTTGTTCGGGAGCAGACGGTGGATATGGAAAATGCCATTGTGGTGTTCGAGATAACATTATCCAACCTAAAGGCCGCAGGCGAAATTGATGAACAGGATTTTATGGACCGCGCCGAGCTACTTTGCTCTTTGGGCCACACGGTACTGATTTCCAAGTTCCAAGAGTACTACAAACTGGTAGAATACTTTAATAACTATACCAAGGCCAAGATTGGATTGACCATGGGTGTCAACAACTTGGTGGATGTATTTGATGAAAAATACTATCGTCACTTGAGTGGTGGTATTTTGGAGGCATTTGGTAAACTGTTCTTTAAGGATTTAAAGGTTTACCTATACCCCATGAAAGATCCCGAAACTGGACAAGTGCTGACCAGCAACAACGTAAAGGTTCATCCGAGGATGAAGGAATTGTACAAGTTCTTCAAGTACAATGGTAAGGTGATGGATATTATCGACTACGATCCTGATGTACTGCATATTTTCTCAAGGGATGTTCTCAAGAAAATCATCAATAAAGATGAAGGCTGGGAAAAGGAATTACCAGAGGGTATTGCTGAAACCATCAAAGAAAAGAACCTGTTCACTAGAAAAGTTCTGGAAGAGAAAGAATAAGAAAAGGCGCTAATATAGCGCCTTTTTTAGTTTATAAATGTCAGTTCGAGCGCAGTCGAGAATTTTAAATTTTTCTGTTTAAAGACATCTCGACTGCGCTCGATGTGACATATAGTTCGTTTTTTAAGCCAATATCTGTGCAGCGTGATCTTTGGTCTTTACTTTCTCTATTAGATTTTCCACTTTGCCATCGCCATCAACAACAAAAGTGGTTCGGTGTATGCCATCATATTCCCTTCCCATAAATTTTTTGGGTCCCCATACACCAAATGTGTTGATTACCGTATGGTCTTCATCGGCCAATAAAGGAAATGGAAATTCGTATTTGTTCTTGAAATTTGATTGTTTTTTTTCAGAATCAGCACTTACCCCAAGAAGTTCATAGCCTTGCGCTTGTAATTCCTTATAATTATCACGAAGATTACAGGCTTCTGCCGTACAGCCCGGGGTATTTGCCTTGGGATAGAAAAACACCACTAACTTTTTTCCTTTGTAATCACTTAGATTAATTGTGTTCCCGTCTTGGTCTTTTGCTGAAAAATCAGGTACTTTATCGCCTACTTTTAACATATTCATGTGCGTTGCTCTTGAATTAAATGTTTAATATTTATATCAACAAAGTTAAACAAATATGACCAAACAAGAAAAGGTTGAATTTACGGTCAAAACCCTGGATGAACTTTATCCCACCATACCAATTCCATTAGATCATAAAGATCCGTATACCTTATTGATTGCCGTATTGTTATCTGCCCAAAGCACTGATGTTCGGGTAAATCAAATCACACCCTTGCTTTTTGCAAAAGCAGATAACCCTTTTGATATGGTAAAACTATCGGAGGAGGAAATCAGGGAAATTATTAAGCCAGTAGGCCTTTCCCCCATGAAATCGAAGGGAATTTATGGGCTTTCCAAAATTTTGATAGAAAAATATAATGGGGAAGTCCCCAGAAATATTTCCTTATTGGAAGAATTACCTGCCGTGGGACACAAGACCGCAAGTGTCGTGGTTTCCCAAGCCTTTGGAATCCCTGCCTTTCCTGTGGACACCCATATCCATAGGTTGATGTACCGTTGGGGGTTCAGTAATGGAAAAAATGTTGTCCAAACGGAGCGCGATGCCAAACGATTGTTCCCTGAGGAAATCTGGAATAGATTGCACCTCCAAATTATTTGGTACGGCCGTGAATATTCCCCAGCCAGGGGTTGGGATTTAGAAAAGGACATTATCACCAAAACGATTGGGAGGAAAACCGTGATCAACGAATATTATAAAAACAAAAAGAGCCGCTAATTGCGGCTCTTTTCGTCAGTTTGATCCTTAAATTAATTTAATGTTACTTCAAACTGGTGTTTTTTGTAGTCAACTACATGAATCGATTTTGAAAAGCTAAGCAAGAAATCAACGGTTTTCTGGCTCGCTTTTACCGTTTTTACGGATTTTTGTTCTTCAGAGTAAATGTTTTCCATATTCTAGCGTAAGTAATTGTTTCCATAGTATAACGGCGCTAGATTGGAAATATTGCAGGCTTCGACGTAATGCTCGATTAATTCGTTAAAACGATATTCTTGCGCTCTACAATCTTTCTTAGGTTGATAAGGGCATATCGCATTCTTCCCAAAGCTGTATTAATGCTAACGTTTGTGTTTTCGGATATTTCTTTAAAGCTCATATCCTTGTAAATACGCATGATCAATACTTCTCTTTGGTCGTCTGGCAACTCATCTATCAAAAGGGTAAGGTCGCTTTCGATTTGATCTTTGATGATTTGCTTTTCAGCGTTCAACTTTTCGTCATGGATAACGGAAAAAATATTGAAGTCATCACTGCCCTCGAATTTGGGCATTCTTTTGTTCTTACGGAAGTGGTCTATCACCAAGTTGTGCGCAATACGCATCACCCAAGGTAGAAATTTACCCTCTTCGCTGTATCTTCCTTTCTTCAAAGTTTTGATAACCTTGATAAAGGTATCTTGGAAAATGTCCTCTGCGACATCTCTGTCCAAAACTTTGCTGTAAATAAAGCTGGTGATTCTTTGGTTGTGCCTGTTGATAAGAATTTCAAGAGCCTTCTCGTCTCCGTCAATGTAGTTCTTTACTAAAATCGAGTCATTAATCTGTAGCTGTTCCATACAAATTACTTTTTTTGGGTTAAAATCACAGTCCCCCCTTTACCAAGAAAGACTTTAGTTATTCAGTTTTTAATCTTTAAAAAGTAATTATTCTGTATAGGCCTATCAGGATTTTAATTACACTTCAAATATAGATAAATAGCTAGGCGATCTAAAAATCTATGTTGTGAGTTGACGATTTTTATATGTTAACTGATGCAATATACGTATTAAGTGTGGCGTATCGTATCTTTGAGACCCTAATTTTAACGAATGGCAATCAATATAAACGTAGATCCCAAGCAGAATATTATCATAAAGGGTGCCAAACTGCATAACCTTAAAGACATAGATGTGGTCATCCCAAGAAACAAGTTGGTGGTTATCACAGGTTTATCGGGTTCAGGAAAATCCAGTTTGGCTTTTGATACTTTATATGCCGAAGGCCAGCGCAGGTACGTGGAGAGCCTTTCCTCCTATGCACGCCAGTTTTTGGGCAAATTGGACAAACCAAAGGTGGACTATATTAAAGGTATAGCCCCTGCCATTGCCATTGAACAAAAAGTAAATTCCACAAATCCACGATCTACGGTCGGGACCACAACAGAAATATATGACTACCTAAAGTTGTTGTATGCAAGAATCGGGAAGACCATATCCCCTATTTCTGGCAAGGAAGTAAAGAAGCATACCGTTACCGATGTCATTAATTATATAAAAGAACTTAAGGAAAGGGACAAGCTCCTATTGTTGTCGCCTATCGTTATTTCCGAAGAACGGGAACCGCTAAAATCGTTGGAGCTCTTCTCTAAGCAAGGGTACGCGCGTATCAAATACAACGGAGAAGTTATTAGAATCGACCAAGCTCCCGAAGATATAGGAAGGGAATTCGACCTTGTTGTGGATCGTATCATTGTAAAGGATGATGAAGATTTCTACAACCGCTTGGCCAATGCCGTTGACAATGCTTTTTTTGAAGGAAAGGGACAGTGTGCCATCGAGAACCTTCAAACTAACGAGATAAAAACCTTCAGCAACCAGTTTGAGCTGGATGGAATAAAGTTTTTGGAACCGAACGTTCACCTGTTCAGTTTCAATAATCCATACGGAGCTTGCCCTAAATGTGAAGGCTACGGAGATGTTATAGGTATTGATGAAGATTTGGTGATTCCCAACACGGCTCTATCGGTCTATGAAAATGCCGTTTTTCCATGGCGTGGCGAAAGCATGAGTTGGTACCGCGACCAGTTGGTGAATTCGGCCTACAAGTTCGATTTTCCAATTCACAAGCCTTGGTTCGAACTTTCCGAGGAGCAAAAACTATTGGTCTGGGACGGAAACCAATATTTTATAGGAATCCACAAGTTCTTTGAACAACTGGAGGAGAAAAGCTATAAGATACAGAACAGGGTAATGCTTTCCCGTTACCGTGGTAAAACAAAATGTACCGTTTGTAAAGGAAGGCGATTACGCAAAGAAGCAGATTATGTGAAAGTAGGTGGCAAATCTATTTCAGATTTGATCGAACTACCTATTGATCAATTGACTCCATTCTTCGAAGAACTACAACTATCCGAACATGACGCGGCGATAGCAAACAGACTTTTAAAGGAAATTACAACACGTTTGGAATTTTTGGACAAAGTAGGTCTTAGTTATCTCACCTTGAATAGAAAGTCCAACACACTTTCCGGGGGGGAAAGCCAACGCATCAACTTGGCCACCTCGTTAGGAAGCAGCTTGGTCGGTTCTATGTATATTTTGGATGAACCCAGTATTGGATTGCACCCACGGGACACCGAAAATTTGATTGAGGTCTTAAAATCGCTTCGCGATCTCGGAAATACCGTAATAGTTGTAGAGCACGATGAAGATATTATGAAGGCGGCCGATGAAATTATTGACATTGGTCCAGAAGCAGGAACCTTGGGCGGAAAGGTAGTGGCTACCGGAGATTGGGAAGCTATCCTTAAATCGGATTCACTAACAGCATCTTACCTTAACGGAACTATGGAAATTCCAGTTCCGAAAGAGCGTAGAAATTCCAAACATTATATTCAAATTAAGGGAGCCCGCGAAAACAACCTTAAAAATATAGATGTTACCTTTCCTCTGAATGTGCTTACGGTAATCACAGGAGTATCAGGGAGCGGAAAAAGTACCTTGGTCAGAAAAATTCTGTATCCATCCATATTAAAGGAAACGGGGGGGTATGGAGAAAAAGCAGGTCAATTTTCGGCAATGGAAGGCAAGTATGCCCACATCAAACATGTGGAGTTTGTGGACCAGAATCCGATTGGCCGTTCATCACGTTCCAACCCTGTTACCTATATAAAGGCCTACGATGATATCCGAAGCTTGTTCGCTTCACAGAGATTAAGCAAACTAAGAGGTTATCAGGCCAAACATTTTTCCTTTAATGTAGATGGTGGCCGCTGCGAAAAATGTAAGGGTGAAGGCGAGATTACCGTTGAGATGCAATTTATGGCCGATGTACATTTGGAGTGTGATGCTTGTAATGGTAAACGTTTCAAAAAGGACATTCTCGAAGTACAGTTTGAAGGAAAAAATATAGATGATGTCCTAAATATGACCATTGATGATGCCGTTGAACACTTTTCAATACACCAACAAGATAAAATCGTAACCAAACTGAAGCCATTACAGGACGTTGGCCTCGGTTATGTTGCGTTGGGGCAGTCCTCCTCTACTCTTTCAGGTGGTGAGGCCCAACGTATAAAACTTGCCTCGTTTTTGGTAAAAGGGCATACTAAAGAAAAGGCATTGTTCATTTTTGATGAGCCAACGACCGGACTTCACTTCCACGACATCAAAAAATTGCTCAAGTCTTTTGATGAACTTATAGATAAAGGACATTCCGTAATTGTAATCGAACACAATATAGAACTCATCAAATGTGCTGATTACATCATCGATCTTGGTTTGGAAGGCGGTGAAAAGGGAGGTCATTTAATTATTGAAGGTACTCCCGAAGAAATCATCAAAAATACGGAATCCTACACTGCAAAATATGTGAGGGAAAAACTATAAAAGTTACCCTAACTTTAAAGAAACGCATAGTGTTTTTTACCTAAAAATGACCATTTTATACCAAGGTGTATAAAAATCGGTTAACTCATAATACCCATATATCAATTCATTTGGGGCATCCGTCAATTGACCTAATAAATAATTAGGTTGATTCCTTAATATCGTGGGTTAGAACTTAACTCATACAGCCATGCTCTTTTCCAAATCATCCCCCGTAAAGAAACAGGACTTCCTATTCATGTTTCTTATTCTAGTTGGTATTATCTCGGTTTTGTTTGATAATGCTCCCAAAAAAGACAAATTTCAAGAATCCATAGATTTTATAGTAGGCGTTTCGGATGAAAAATCTCTGAATACCATAACAAGGTCTTTGGAAGCCGAAAACGCTTTTGCCCCAGGAATTGCCATAACACTGGGAAGCAGCACCTTGACACCCAACAACGATTCTCCAGGTTGTACCACTATAAGGTATGTAATACGGGTGTTCAACACAAGTACCAACAATGAATCACTTGATGGGAATTCTTTGGTAATTGATATGGGACCCGATATTACTGTTGGACCATTAGTAAGTGGTGACACCAATAGCAACAACCAAATAGATGTAGGAGAGGTTTGGTTCTATGAGGCTTTTAAACCTATTACAGAAGCCGATTTGCTTGCCGAAACGGTGTTAAACCAAGCACATGTGGAAACAACAGTAGTTGGTCTCGGAACTACCGTTAGTGATGACTCTCACCCATCCGATATCAATTTGGACCAACCCACCACAACCAAATTAAGTTGTAGGTCCGGTGTTGATATGATTCTGACCGGTGAGCCTACGGCAAACAACGGAATTGATCCCGGTTGTAATCATATAACGCTTACCTACGAAGTACATTACACAAGTACCGTTCCCGGGGAGACCTTTGAAAGTATTGTTGTATACGGTATGGACGGTGAGCAAATGATAGCTCCCAGTGAAGGCGATAATGCTCCTATGGGCGTTTTGGATGAGGGCGAAATATGGATTTTCAAACAAGAATATATACCTACCATAGAGGAAGCAATAGCTGGTCAAGTAGTGGTTCAGGGCTATGTGGAAGCAATTTCTGTAATGGATGCAAATGTGTTGGTCTCCGATCTTTCCGACCCTGTAAATCTGAATGAAGATAATCCTACCATAATCGATTATTCTCTATGTCCTCCAATAGGCCTGATTAAAACGGCTACGCTCGTTGACCTTAATTCCGATGGCTGTAATGAGAGCATCCAATATTCATTTAGAGTGATTAATACTGGCGTAGGAGATTTGGAAATTGTTGAAGTGGTAGACCCCCTCTTTGGCGTTGACCCTTTGCCCGGGCCCATAGCAGGAACCGATATAGGAGACGATGGTATCCTTTCCATCGGTGAAATGTGGGAGTATACGGCAACATATGAAATCACACAAGCAGATATAGATTTGGGCTCGGTATCAAACCAAGCTACCGTAACAGCATTTACCACAGATACCAATGAACAGGTAATGGACCTATCGGACGATGACAGTGTCTCCGAAAATGACACAACAATTACTGCCGTTCCAAATGCACTTTGTCCACCATTAATGCCAGATCTTGGCCTTATTAAAACAGGTGTACTTGCAGACCTTGATTCTGATGGTTGTTTCGAGAGTGTCAGATATACCTTTAGGCTTAACAACACAGGCTTTAAAGATTTGGAAACCATAGAAATCGTTGACCCGCTCTTGGGACCAGATCCAATCCCAGGGCCTCTACCTGGATTTGATGTAGACAATGATGGAATACTATCCGTTGGCGAAATATGGGGCTATGAAGCCATTTATGAAATACAACAGGCAGACATCGATGTAGGCTCAGTGTCCAATCAGGCAACAGCCACAGGAAATGTTGTAAATACCGCAGAACAGGCAATGGACCTCTCGGACGATAACAGCTTTACCGAGGATGATTTTACGATCACTGCAGTTCCAAATCAAATCTGTGGACCAAATATTGGGTTAATTAAAACCTCTTCCCTCGCTGATCTCGATCTAAATGGCTGTAATGAGACCATAATATACTTATTCCAAGTCACCAATACTGGTACCAAGGACCTCGAAATTATCAATATCATAGATCCACTCATAGGACCCAACCCTATTGCAGGCCCTCTACCAGGGTACGATATAGACGATGATGGTATCCTATCTACAGGAGAAATATGGGTATATGAATCTTCATATACAATAACTCAACCAGACATAGACCTCGGCTCGGTATCAAACCAAGCTACCGTAACAGCATTTACCACAGATACCAATGAACAGATTATGGATCTTTCGGATAATGATAGTAATTCTGAAGACTCCCAAACAGATACCTTATTACCAGCAGATCAAGTCTGTATGCCAGGTCTGGCTTTAATCAAGACCGGTACGCTCATAGACCTTGATTCCGATGGCTGCGACGAGACCATCCGATACCTATTCAGGGTTATCAATACAGGTGATGAAGATCTTGAGATCATAGAGGTTTTTGATAATCTAATTGGACCCGATCCCATACTAGGGCCAATACCTGGAAGTGATATTGGCGACGATGGGGTTCTATCCCCAGGCGAATTGTGGGGCTACGAAGCTTTCTACGACATTACACAAACGGACATTGACCTTGGTTCGGTCTCCAACCAGGCCACAGTAACAGCTAATGTTACTGACACCAATCAACAAATTATGGATCTTTCGGATGATAACAGCGCCACAGAGGACGACCAAACCATTACCGCTGTTCCCAACGCGCTCTGCCCTCCTTTAGTGCCTAGCCTTGGCCTCATTAAAACAGGTGTTCTTGCAGACGTTGATTCTGATGGTTGTGATGAAAGTATCCGATATACCTTCAGGCTGACCAATAATGGCTTTAAAGATCTGGAAAACATAGAAATCATTGACCCGCTCTTGGGACCTGATCCAATACCGGGACCCCTACCAGGATTTGATGTAGACAATGATGGAATACTATCCGTTGGCGAAATATGGGGCTATGAAGCCATTTATGAAATACAACAAGTAGACATCGATTTAGGCTCAGTGTCCAATCAGGCAACAGCCACAGGAAATGTTATAAATACCGCGGAACAGGCAATGGACCTCTCGGACGATAACAGCTTTACCGAGGACGATTTTACGATTACTGCAATTCCAAATCAAATCTGTGAGCCATCCATTGAATTGATAAAGACCGGAGACCCAAGTGTGGATGTAGATTTCGACAATTGTTATGATGGTATACTCTACACCTTCACCGTTACCAACAATGGAAATGTTGACCTCCACACTATAGTGCTCACGGACGACATGGTCGGTCCACAAGTGGCACAACCACTACCAGGTGAAGATGACGGTAATGATGGAATACTCTCTATTGGAGAAGACTGGACATATCAAGCCACATATACTTTATTACAGGCGGATATCGACCTTGGGGCTGTAACTAACCAAGCAGACGTATCCGCGCTATCCGTAGGCAACAACACGCCTGTGGCGGACAACCAAAACATCCAGACTAATTTACCTGCAGAATTGTGTCTGCCAGCAGGATTGGCATTGGTCAAAGCCGGCGAGCTTATGGACCTTAACGAAGATGGCTGCGATGAGACCATACTATATTCATTTAGGGTAAGTAATACAGGGGGCATACCTATAGAAAATGTAGTACTCATTGATGACCTATTGGGGCCGAACCCCATCCCTGGTCCTATCCCTGGGGATGATTTGGGCAATGATGGCATTTTATCTGGAGCTGAAACCTGGCATTATGAGGCATATTATGCAATCACCCAAGCAGATATCGACCTTGGCTCAGTAACAAACCAAGCAATCGTAACAGGCGATGTGATTGATAGTAATAATCAAGTAATGGATTTGTCCGATGATGATGTTGATTGGGAAGACGATCAAACAATCACCATAGTCCCAAATGAACTCTGCGAACCTTTGGTTCCAAGTCTGGCATTAATAAAAACAGGTAGTTTGGCAGATCTTAATTCAGATGGTTGTGATGAGTCAATCCGTTATTCCTTCAGAGTGACCAATATTGGTGAGCTTCACCTAGAACTCATAGAGTTGGTTGATAATTTAATAATTCCAGATCCTATTGCAGGACCTATAGCTGGAACCGATATCAATGACGATGGTATTCTTTCAATAGGAGAAACATGGGATTATGAAGCCATATATGAAATAACACAGGCAGATATAGATTTTGGATCAGTTAC
>NZ_QBTW01000014.1:0-120455 GCF_003057865.1 Muricauda brasiliensis
CCAAGATATTGGTGGTTGGGACGTAAGTAAAGTAACCGATATGAAGAACATGTTCGCTAGTGTACAAACATTTAACCATAACATTGGTTCTTGGCAAGTTGGCCAGGTGACCAATATGGTCGGCATGTTTGCATATGCTTGGAAATTCAACCAAGATATCGGTGGTTGGGACGTTAGCAATGTCACCAACATGGCTGGGATGTTCTTCTCGGCAAGAGCCTTTAACCAAGATATTGGATCCTGGGACGTGCAGCAAGTAACCAGTATGAAAAACATGTTCTTTGATTGTCCTTTGAACCAGGATTTAGGTGCTTGGAACGTAAGCAATGTAACCGACATGTCGGATATGTTTGGAAGCTTTGGCCATCTGTCTGTGGAGAATTACGATAAGCTATTGATAGGTTGGAGTACGTTAACATTGCAGAATGGGGTGAATTTTGGCAATTATGCCGCTTTTTATTGTAACGGAAGCGACGCTCGACAGCAAATAATCGATGACTTTGGATGGAGCATTTTTGATGCTGGTGCAAAATGTTTGGATTCTGACAATGATGGTGTTGAGGATTCCATTGATGTCTGCCCCAACACGCCAATTGGAGAAGAGGTAGATGAAACTGGTTGTCCCGTTGATCAAGATGAAACAGATACGGATGGAGATGGCATTCCTGATATGGATGATACCGATGACGATAACGATGGAACTCCAGATACGGATGATGATTTTCCTTTGAACCCCGAGGAAGATACCGATACGGACGGAGATGGTACTGGAGATAACGCCGATGAGGACGATGACAATGACGGTACTCCAGATTCGGATGATGCATTTCCGTTTGATCCGGATGAGCATATGGATACAGACGGTGATGGTATTGGTGACAATAGCGATACAGATGATGACGGTGACGGATATTCCGATGAAACTGAACAGGAAGAAGGAAGTGACCCGAAGGATGCTTCCAGCATCCCTGAAGATTCAGTGGACGAGGGAGACGATAATGGGGATTCTCCTGGGATCAGTGAGCCATTGTTGGTGCCTGCACAAGCCTTTACCCCTAACGGAGATGGCAACAACGATGCTTGGATCATTCCAGGTATCGACAATTATCCCAATAATAATGTCAGGGTTTATAACAGATGGGGACATGAGGTCTTCGGAACGAAATCGTATAGGAACAACTGGGAAGGCTTTTACAAAAGCAGAAATGAAAAGCTTCCTGCGGGATCGTACCTCTACATCATTGATTTGGGTAATGGAAGTGCTCCGTTACAAGGCTGGATCTTTATCAACTATTAACCACAACGACAGAAAACACACAATACAGACATGAACCTAATTAATAAATTACAGATACTGTTAGCAGCTATGGTTTTTACCGCAACGGTGAATGCACAACAAGACCCCAACTATACCTTTTACCAGTACAACATGAACTTATACAACCCGGCTTTTGCTGGAAGCTCCGAGGCTGCTGAATTCTCATTGGGAATTCGGAGCCAGTGGGCAGGTATAGAAGGAGCGCCCGAGAGTCAAAGCGCCATCTTTGGTATGCCCGTTGGAAAGAACGTGGGATTGGGAGCGTCCATTCTCAATGACCGCACCTTTATCGAACAACAGACTTGGGTGGCCATAGACATTTCCTATTTCATCCAATTAAATGAAGACCATCGCCTTTATTTTGGAATCAAGGGTAGTGCCAACTCTTATAATGCCAACACCGATGGGTTGATTACCTATGGTGTAGCTCAAGACGGCACGCTCATCAACTATGAAAGTAGATTTACCCCAAATGTAGGGGCAGGAGCCTACCTAAAACACGATAGGTACTTTGTGTCTCTTTCTGCACCAAAACTTCTCACCCCAGATAGATTGCAGGAACGCGATGGCAATGCCTATTTGGGTGCAGATCGTATGCATGCCTATTTGAGTGGAGGCTACAGCTTTATCTTGGGCAAGACATTGGACCTAAAGACCATGGGGATGTTCCGCTATGTGGACGCCTCACCCGTATCTTTGGAACTTACCGGGATTTTGGATTTTGGGGAACGATTTGAATTTGGTGCCTCGTACCGAATTGACGAAAGTATCAGCGGCTTGTTCCTGTTCAATGTAAGCAACGGTTTTAACCTTGGGTATGCTTACGAAACGTCCATTCAAAATTCAATTGATGGATTGGACAACAATACCCATGAGCTTTTTATGAAGTTAACGCTATAAAAACCACTTATTAGATCAGGAGAGCTCAATTTTAAACATATAATTAAACCTAATAAGTTCGAGAAGATTGCTTGATGGTATCACATATACCTCTAACATTGTACTTTTAGACTAGGATTTTTATTTCTAGGTTGATAAAATAAACTGTGTAGCGATTAAATTATCTAATTTTATAGCGCAAAACCCCCATAAGTTTTGCCTCTGAAAGTACTGTTTTATAGACAGTTTAGAGTTCGGTTAACCAGTTTTTAAGACAAGTGTAAATACTGATTGTCAGGTAACTGCGAATAACGCTTTCTTCCAGTCATCCCGTCACATTTTAGTGTTTAGTTTGACATATATGTTCGTTTATTTTTTATAGTTAAATCTGACATCAACGAAGCAAGCTTACCAAAAGTGGTCTGTAATTCGGTTAGTAAAAAAGCATAAGCAAGGAAAAAAACAATAAACTTAAGAGTTGGCAAAGGAGGTTCGAATCCCTCAACGCACACCTTCTTTGAAAGGGTCTTAAAACCGGAAAATAATCTTGAGGATGAATATATCCTTTTCTTTGAACCCAGTTCAGAAAAGAGCACACAAGCTGCTAGGGAATCACATAACCGAATTGCAAAAAGATTGGACAGGACATTGATTCCAAAGGACCAAGCCATATTCCAACGTTCCTATTCCGGATCAGGTTCCTTCAGGGAGGATCCATTGGGTTTTAGGGACGAATACCAAACGCTCGAAACTCCGATGTTTGTAGTTTCCGGTGATCATGACATCAGTTTTGCAACGGAGAATTGGTTCCCATTGATGAAATATGCCCCTGCACTTCAGCATATCATATTCAATGATGCCGGACATGCACCCCATCACCAATTCCCGGAACAATCGGCAGGGTATATAAATGCTTTTCTAGGGAATCATTACTAGGAATTTCCAATAGAATCACCAATACAACCAAATCATTTATACTATGTATGCCAAACGACATTACGGTTTTTGGAAATTGTTCAACTGGAGCAAAAAACCTTTTATTCTAAGTACGCTTTATGCTGCCTTCACAACAATGGCCCATTGGCTGGTCTATACCTATTTCCATTTGGACATCGCATTGAATTGGCAGCCCATAAGTGTTTTGGGCATAGCCGTGGCTTTCTACCTTGGCTTCAAGAACAGTGCCAGTTATGAAAGATTATGGGTGGGGAGCCATTATCAACAGTTCCAGGAGCTTTGGCGCAGCCGTTACCAGTTTTATCCAGGGTGATGAAAGCCACTCCATTCAGAAAGAACTCATCTACAGGCATATTTCGTGGCTTACGGCACTGCGTTATCAATTGCGATTGGAAAGGGAATGGGAACATGTCGAAAATAGGTTAAAGGAAGTTTATATGCCTACCATTTGTGAACACTATTACGAGGATTTGGAAGGAGAAATTTTAAATATGATCGACCACGGGGAATTCAAAAACTATAAGGACTAATCCAATATGGCCACACAGATTCTACAAAGGCAATCCGTACGACTGCAAGAACCCAGGGACAAGGCCTATTTTGAGGATTGATCTCTTGGGTATTTTTTCTTATGGAAATGATCGGTGATTCGAACATTCCAAATCCCATGTCGACAAAAGATGGATTTTTGATGTAGAATAGGTCTGGCATTCGATGGTTTGTCATAACCGGACCGATTTACATAAATCACAAAAAGGACTCCCTGATTCGAGTCCTTTTTTATTGGTTTCGATTACTGCAAAAAATGACTGACACAACCCAACAAAACTTTATAACAACTTATATTTCAATAGTATATGTGATTTTATGTAAATCGTACTTCTGTACCATTCTTACGCTCAAACGGACTATTTATTCGAAAGCCACTGGAATAACTTTGTCCCATAAATCAATATAAAAACCATGATAGAGACAAGTAAAGTACCCAGCTTACAGGAAGTAAGTAGTACATCGAGGGAAATGTTGGAAAACGTCCAACAAAAATTGGGAATAGTCCCAAATCTTTATGCAACCATAGGCTATTCCTCTTCTGCCCTAAAAGCCATGTTGGAGACGGAGACCACTTTGACCAAGGATGCTTCCTTTTCGGCCAAGGAGCGGGAAGCAATCAACCTTATCGTTTCACAGGTAAACAATTGTGACTACTGTTTGGCCGCCCATACTGCATTGGCCAAAATGAGAGGATTCAGTGAAGCCGATACCTTGGCCATTCGAGCTGCAACATACGGTGACGCCAAATTGAACCTTGTATTACAATTGGCAGCTTCCATTGCCGAGAACAAAGGAAATGGGGATGCTGACTTAAAGGAAGACTTCTTTGATGCCGGTTATGATGAGAAAGCCTTGGTAGAACTGATCGCACTTATTGCATTGAGGAGTTTTACCAACTATGTTTTTTCCAATACAAGGGTACCTGTGGATTTTCCAGCCGCAGCTCCATTGAACTAAAAACCCAAAGATAGATCGCTAAGTAGACAAAACCTACTTACCGGTCCATCCAAACAAAAATGAATTGACTATGAAAACAATTGGACACATCATTCTATTGACCTTAACACTTGCCGTGATGGCGTGCAAGGACACAACAAGGGCCAACCGTGATACAGTGGGAACTAATACCGCTCCAGAAAGCCAAAAATTGGAAACCGTTTTCACGGATAGTATATATCAGTTTACCGGGGTTGCCGTGGCAAACGATGACCGGTTATTTGTGAACTACCCCTATTGGTTGGATACACATCAATATTCCGTTGTCGAAGTAAAACAAGGCAAAGCGGTTCCCTACCCCAATGAAACGTGGAACAGTTTTAAAAAAGGAGAAGACGGACAAAACAAATTTGTCTGTGTCCAGGCCGTGTATACCGATGACCAAAACTATCTATGGATTGTGGATGCCGCTGGCATTGGATTGGGCCCTGTATATCAAAGGAGCAACAAGGTGATCAAGATCAATTTGGCAACAGATGCAATTGAGCGGATCTATCGATTTCCCGAGGAAATTATCAATGAACACGTCTATCTTAATGACATCCGTGTGGACAACCAAAATGGTTTTGCCTATATGACGGATTCCTCCTCAGGGGGATTGGTCGTTTTGGATATCAACTCAGGGGAATCCAGGTATGTTTTGGAGAAGAGCCCAGCGGTCCTATCGGATAAAAACTATACGTTCAGTCCTTTGGGCGAAGAACTCACTACAAGTGATGGCAATCCTTTGAAGGTGAACAGTGATGGAATAGCCTTAAGTCCTGATAGGGAGTGGCTCTATTTCAAGCCCCTCACCGATGCAAAATTATACCGTATAAACACTTCGGTTTTAATGGATTTTGAAACCCCAAAAAACACCATTGAGGAAAGTGTAATCGACCTAGGGACTTTTACCACCACCGACGGGATGATCTTCGATGACAAGGGTAACCTATACTTTGGCGATTTGGAGCAACACAGCATCCTTAAGATCACACCAGATCTTCAAATGCAGGAATTGGTACAGGACAAGGACCAATTGATCTGGCCCGATAGCTATAGTATTTCCAAAGATGGATATCTGTACATCACGGCTTCCCAAATCCAATGGATGCCTTGGTTCCATCAAGGAAAAAACAAAACCAAAATTCCTTATAAGGTATTACGATTGAAATTATGAAAAATATACTAGCCATAATTCAAGGTTGGGAAACAAAGTCCATACCTTTCTTACGGATAGCCATATTTGTGGTCATGGCTTGGATCGGGGGCTTAAAGGCATTCCAGTATGAAGCAGATGGTATTGTTCCCTTTGTGGCCAATAGTCCTGTCATGAAGTTCTTTTACGCCCATCCAGAAGAATATCAACGTTATAAAAACAAAGAGGGTGAATTGGTGCCAACCCATCTTGCGTGGCACCAAACCAATGGAACCTATCGATTTTCCTATGTTTTGGGAACGGTGATTTTCCTTATTGGAACATTGACCCTCTTGGGAATCTGGCTGCCCAAGATCGGACTGATTGGAGGATTGTTGACCATGGCCATGTCCTTGGTAACCCTTTCTTTTTTGATTACTACACCGGAAGTCTATGTGCCTGATTTGGGAGGTCCCGATCATGGTTTTCCTTTTCTATCAGGAGCAGGAAGATTGGTCCTGAAGGATATTATCATGATGGCGGCCGGCATGACCGTTGCCTCTAAAAGTGCAAAACAAATTCGAATTGAACCTAAATAAAAAATAAGACAATCCATGAAAGCAATTGTATTAAAGACACCGGGAGGTGTAGAAAATTTGACCATCCAAGAAGTAGATAGGCCCACCATCAAATCCGGAGAGGTATTGATCCAGGTCAAAGCAATCAGTATCAATCCCGTCGATGTAAAATCAAGATCGGGCAAAGGAGTCTATGGACGGATAAAGGATGAAAATCCGCTTATTTTGGGTTGGGATATCTCAGGAATTGTGGTGGAGAGCCAAGATGCCAAATTTAAAACCGGAGATGCCGTTTTCGGAATGGTGCAATTCCCCGGACACGGTAAGGCTTATGCCGAATATGTTGCGGCACCAGCGTCCCAACTGGCCTTGAAACCCCAAAACATCACCCATGAAGAAGCGGCTGCGGCAACATTGGTAGCACTGACCGCTTGGCAGGCTCTTGTCAAAAATGCCCAAGTCCAGAAAGGACAAAAAGTACTCATCCATGCAGCTTCTGGAGGTGTAGGTCACATGGCGGTCCAAATTGCCAAATATTTGGGGGCAACCGTGGTTGGTACGTCCTCGGTAAAAAACAGGGATTTTGTACTGGGCCTGGGAGCTGATGCGCACATTGATTACCACACCTACGACTGGACAGCCCATCCCCGGGAATTTGATTTTGTCTTGGATACCATTGGGGGCAACAACATCGACCACTCCCTTGAAGTGACCAAGGAAGGGGGAAGTATCATCAGCATTCCAACGGGGTTGAACGAGGAGGTCACCTCAAAGGCAGCCTCCAAAGGGGTCAACGGCTATTTTATCCTGGTACAATCCAATGGTGCGGACATGGAAGCGATTGCCTCCCTAATGGAAAAAGGAACCCTCAAGTCCCATATTTCCCAAACTTTCGATTTTGATCGAATGCAAGAAGCCCATTTGGCGCAAGAGACAGGAAGAACGGTAGGAAAAATCATTATTACCCTATAACCTTGAAACGCATGAAAAACGTATTGATTATTTCATTAAGCATCCTAATAAACCATGGAATCCGTTCCCAAGAACCAAAACACCTGGTTTTGAATGAGCTCCCGGAAAAACAGCTCAATGACTTGATTTCAAGAAAAATGGTCTCTGGTGAAAAGGGCACCATTGGCTATTTTACCTTCAAAAAGGGGGCCGAGGTACCATGGCACCAACACCCCAACGAACAGTATTCCTTGATTACACAAGGTAGCGTAAAAGTGTATATCGGCAAGACCGAGACATTGGTCAAAGCTGGGGAAGTCATGGTCATCCCACCCAATATTCCCCATCGGTTCATTGCCTTGGAGGACGAGACCATAGACATTGATTTTTTCACCCCTTCCCGAATGGACTGGATCAATGGAACGGACAACTATTTCAATGAGGGGCCAGACAAGGTCAAAGAGAAACCTTGGGACCTGAAAGTAGGTCAACCCGAGGTTTTTGCAAAAGTGGACCATGCTGTGGGCAACATAGCGTTTACGCCCCAGGGAGAAATTGTGTACAGCCAGCATCCCTTTTTTGCACCGGAGACCCGGGTTTCCATATACAATCGGGAAACAAAGACCAGTAGGCCGTTCCCCAATGAAGCTTGGAATACACCAAATAGGGACAATGACCATTATTTCAGCAATGTATTGGGAATCCGTAACGACGCCAACGGAATCATATGGATATTGGATATGGGACAGCGCAATGAGGTCACGCCAAAAATTGTAGGATGGAACACTCGTTTTGACACTTTGGAACGTATCTATTATTTGCCCGAAACCGCTTTGGCCGCAACCTCACAACCCAACGATATGGTCGTTGATACCAAACATGGAGTATTCATCATTGCTGATGAAGGGATCGGCAAAGGCGGGAATGGTGAAAAAGCCGCATTGATCGTTGTGGACATGGCTACCGGCCGGACACGAAGGCTTTTGGAAAGTACACGGGCAACACTGCCTGAAAACGTCCCTATTACCATAGATGGGCAACCCTTACAGGTGAACGGCCATCATCTCTTGGTGGGATGTGACGGGATAACCGCCGATGAAAATTTCGAATGGCTCTATTTTGCACCATTGAACGGAACTAAAGTGTATCGGATCCGCTTGGAGGAACTATTGGACGAGGGGTTGGCTCCGTCCGAATTGGAAACCAAGGTGGAATCCTATGCTTCAAAGGCGAACAATGGAGGACTCTCGATCGATCGTGATGGCAACCTATATTTGACAGATGTGGAATCCCACAGTATCTCCGTCATTCTGGCCAAAGACCGAAGTACCCATAAATTGATGGATGACCAGCGTATGGCCTGGCCTGATGGGGTCAGTTTTAACGCAGTGGATGGCTACATGTATGTTTCAGCCGCTCAGGTACATTTAGGTGCTGCCTTCAATAATGGAACCAATAAGGCCAAAGCACCCTTTTACATTTTCAGGTTCAAGCCTTTGGCCAAGGGCTTGATGGGAAGATGATGAATTGATTTAGACAAAAAAGAGGCAGACCTTAAAAGTCTGCCTCTCTTTATTAGTTTAATCCTTTATGCTTGAACGGTCTTTAAGGGTCATTTCCGCAATGTCATCCTTCCTTTTAAAAGTAACTCCTGCATGGCCTTGCATATAGCGCACCAGATCATGGGCCATCTTGACCATCTGCGCCGTCCCCCCTATCCTATCATGGAAACTGATGGACATCAATCTTCTCTTCAACTCACTTTCGATATACAATTGGTCAAAATCCGCTTTGACCTGATCATAGAATTGATCAACGGAAAATCCCTTACCTTCAATAAGTAGAATGTCATTGTTGCGCAAGGTATACGGAACAACAGCAAAATCCTTCCCATTGATGGTCAACAAGAAAGGTTCGTCCCTACTTAAATCATCAATATGGTAGGTAAAACCCAGTTCTTGTAAAATCCGCAGTGTATTTTCACCCCTGCGCAACCAATTGGCATTATAACCGACCGGTCTAAACCCCGTTGTTTCCTGTACGGCCTTGACGCCGTCCAGAATGAACTTCTTTTCCTGCTCATAGCTTAAGTCATACTGATTGCTCCAGTTCATCCCATGTGCCGCTGCCTCATGGCCCCGATCAACAATTTCCTTTGCGAGTTCCGGATTTTTCAGAACCGCAGAACCAACCATATGGGAGGTAACCTTGATGCCAAGTTTATCCCAGTTATCAAGCATTCGGGGTATCCCCTCCTTATAACCATATTGATACCAGGTTTCAGCGGGAAAGTCCTTATACCCCTTTTTCATATTTTGGGGAAAGGGACTTTCCGCATTTTCCGGTTGACCACCAGACTCAAATTGCATGGAAATGGACACCACCATTCTAGATCCATCGGACCATTTCGACGGTAGCGCTTCATTTTGTTCTTTCGTATTCATTGTATTCATAAATCCTTGAATTGGTAAATAGCTCAATGCTCCAAAGGCACTAGACTTTTTGATAAAATTTCTTCTGCCGTTCAATGCTCAATAATTAGAGGTTCGATATGCTGTTATCCAGGGAAAAGGAATTTCGATCCACAAATTGGAGCAACCCTGCCAAAAACAACAAATGGATCAGTTGTGAAGGGATGGCCTCCCAATTTTCGAGCATACAGGTTCCGAACAATAGGATCAGCATCAGAAGGGCAGCAATGGAGGCGGCTTGTCTTGTAAACAGGCCGATCAACAACAAAATGCCAAGGGAAAATTCCATAATGGGGAGTAAAAGGCCAAAAAAATGGACCATGGGTTCAGGAAGCATCGTTTGTTGAAAGCCTCCCGACATCCATGATGCAAAGGCACTTAATTTGGGCAAGCGTACCAAACCATGACCAAACATGCTCATACCAACACCCAATCGAAGCACCAGAAAAACATTTTTTTTCATAACAAAGTTTTTAGATTTTGACATCAAAGTTGGCGCTTCCGTTTTCAATAAAATTGTATAATTTTAGGGTATCTTTGTATTTTATCAAGTATGAACAAACGTAACCTATACTTGCCTTATGAGGTCGAAAACCGGGTGATGACGGAATATGTGGCCAAGGAATTCCAGAACACCTATTTTGAGATGATCTTTGTTTTGGAAGGTAACGGGGTACAGGTCATCAATTCGAACAGGTTGACATATGGCCCGAATAAATTGTTTCTTGTTTTTCCAAGGGATGTCCATAGTTTTGAAATCAAGGAAACTTCCCACTTTTTTTTCCTTCGGTTCAATGAGAGCTATTTGAAGGAGCAGCCATCCCACTGGTTGAATACATTGGAATATATTTTCCATAACCATGACCATTTACCTGGATGTATCCTAAAACACCTTTCTGACAAAACCATTGTCCGGTCCCTTACCGAGGCTATCACCATGGAATCCGAAGGGGAAGCCCCTTATCAACAAGAAGTTGTACAACAGCTCATCAATACGTTGATCACCATTGCGGCCAGAAACATTTCAATACGGGACAATGCTCCAAAGTTTACACCCTCATATCCAATTTCATTGCAAGGTTATATCCATAGGCATATTTATGAACCCGAAAAATTGAGGAGCCAGACTATGGCATCCGTCTTCAATGTCTCACCCCATTATCTCGGGGAACTTTTTAAAAAAGAGACTGGGGAAAACCTAAAAGACTACATTGGCAAGTATCGGATAAAACTGATAGAATCAAGACTTCAATATACGGATATGCGCATAAATGAACTTTCTGCAGAGTTTGGCATGACCGATTCCAGCCATCTTACCAAATTCTTTCTTCGGCATAAAGGGATAACCCCGACCCAATTCCGTGCTAGGTCAAGGAAATAAGCATAACTTACCATTGCGTCGCCCCTGACCAATCTTCATAAGTAGAACTAGTTGAATCAAATAAGAACCTATAATCCCACTTTTGTGCTATTCTTCCTCTGAAACAGACTATTTCCACGGAGCTACCACTGATAACTTTGTTCCAACAAATTAAAAAACATGAGTTATGAGTAAAACCATATTTATTACAGGAGCTTCCAAAGGGTTTGGAAAACTGTGGGCGGAAGCCTTTTTAAAACGAGGGGACCGCGTCATTGCGACAGCTAGAAAAATTAGTGATCTAGATGATTTGATTGCCACCTACGGGGACCTTGTTTTTCCTTTCCAATTGGATGTCAATAATAGATCTGAAGTGTTCAAAACTGTTAAAGAAGCTGCGAATGCCACTGGGAATATTGATGTGTTGATCAACAATGCTGGTTTTGGGTTATTTGGTACCACGGAAGAGACCACCGAGGAACAGGCACGTGCACAAATGGAAACCAACTTTTTTGGCTCCTTATGGGTAGCACAGGCCATTCTTCCCGTATTCAGAAAACAAAAAAATGGGCATATCATTCAAATTTCCAGTTTTCTTGGATTGACAACCTTACCAATGTTAGGGCTTTACAACGCCTCCAAATTCGCTGTGGAAGGATTGATCGAGACCATTTCCTCGGAAGTGGCCCATTTAGGTATCAAAACCACACTGATCGAACCCAACGGGTTTTCCACGGATTGGTCAGGGGCTTCGGCCGTACAGACGCCTTCAACCATTACCGATTACGATCCGGTACGCAATGCTTTCGAAGCTGCAGGCTCCAATCCTGACAATTGGGGTATTCCAGCTGCAACAGTTCAACCTATATTGGATATTGTAGATATGACTCAACCTCCGAAACGACTTTTATTCGGGAAAGTGGCCTACCACACTATCCATGAATTTTTGAACCAAAGGCTTCAGGAAGTAGGGGAATGGAAAACGGTAAGCTTGGCCGCACACGGGCATTAATGGGAATTCAATTGCTATGAATCCATGGGAAGGCCAACGAATGGCCTTCCCTCTCTTACATTACCAAAAAAAAAATGATTGTACTCGAAAAAGAACACAAGGGTTTGAGCACCTGGCTTGCCTTTATGTTGATCCCGCTAGGAGGTTTGGCCACGGATATATTTTTGCCTTCCCTACCGGGTATGGGACGTTATTTGAACGTTTCCCAATCCGCGGTCCAACTTTTAGTGATTGTATTTATGACGAGTTCGGGACTGAGCCAAATTTTCATCGGAGGTATTTTGGACAGTTTGGGTCGATATCGGATCAACCTCATTTCCCTATTGGCCTTTTCCCTCGTGAGCTTTTTGATCACCATTATCCCAAACATCTATGTGATCTACGGTCTTCGGATCGTACAAGGAATTGCTGTATCCTTGATCATAGTGGGTAAAAGGGCCTATTTTGTAGATCTCTATTCCGGAAACCGCTTAAAGCACTATACCAGTCTATTTTCAGTGGTCTGGGCCACGGCACCGGTTATTGCTCCTTTTATTGGAGGGTATTTGGAGCATAATTTTAGCTGGAGAGCCAATTTCTACTTCCTTGCCCTGTTCACTTTGACGATGTTCGTCCTTGAATTTCTATATAGCGGGGAATCCTTGCCAACACATGAACGAAATCCGTTCAAACTTTCCAAAATCGTAAAAATCTATAGATCCATGCTTGGTACCCGGGATTTCAGTCTGGGCCTGTTGATCATCGGCACCAATTACAGCCTTCAGATTTTATATAGTATCTCGAGCCCCTTCCTCATTGAGGAACAGTTCCACCACTCCCCTATCACTACGGGCAACAGTGCTCTTATATTGGGTCTGGCGCTCATGGCCGGTGGTTTGGTTTCCAAAGCCATGATCCATATTCCCTTAAGAAGAAAATTACTGGTGGCCATCCTTTTGGAAGTAATCCTTGCATTGGCCATGACCATACTATCGATTCGGTACAGTTCCCTCTACACCTTAGTAGGTACCGCATTGTTGATAAATTTCATTTCAGGGTTCATTTTCAACAATGTGTACTCCTATTGCCTCAGACGATTTAGTTCGAATGCCGGGGCAGCCAGTGGGTTAACAGGTGGGGGCATTTACGTGATCAGTTCCATATTGAATTTTGGCATGATCGGTTCGGTGACCATTTCCAGTCAATTGGTCTACAGCTATCTGAATTTAGGACTGGTGGGGCTCATGGCCATGGCCATTTTTGGATTCCTGTCCCATCGAAAGGCCAGATCCATCGGTTATGAGTAAGGACATAGGAGATTTGTGCTATTGTTCCCGACAAATGGACTATTTAAACCCTTTGGAAAACAAGAATTTTACATCATAAATTAAAATATAAACCAAATATATATCACAATGAAAAAGACAGTTTTTATCACAGGAGCATCCCGCGGATTCGGAAGATTATGGACCGAGGCCCTTTTGGAAAGGGGTGACAATGTTGTAGCCACAAGTAGGAATAAAGAAGCCTTTGAAGATTTGGTAAGTACCTATCCAGAAAATCTTCTACCCCTTGCTTTGGACATTACCAACAAGGCCCAGGTGGAGCAAGCCCTTCAAACCGCCAAAACCCATTTTGGTTCGGTCGATGTCGTCATCAACAATGCAGGATACGGGGTTTTCGGAGCGATTGAGGAATTGGAGGAAAAACAGGTTCGCGATTTGATCGATGCCAACATCATGGGCACCTTGTTCGTCACCCAAGCCGCCATACCGATCATGAGGGAGCAAGGTAAAGGACACATCATCCAACTCTCCAGTGTTCTTGGTATTTGGGCATTACCGATTCTGGGTATGTACAATGCCACCAAATTTGCAGTGGAAGGCATGAGCGAGGCGTTGTCGCATGAGGTAAAGGATTTTGGCATCCATGTGACCATGGTAGAGCCCAACGGGTATAAAACAGACTTTGGTGGAAGTTCTGCAGTAAGTGCAGAAATCAACCCTGCCTATGAAAAGGTAAGGGAGACCCTATTCCAAACGGAGGGCATGCCCGTGGAACAATATGGTAACCCGGAGGCCACTGTACCCGCTATCTTGACATTGATCGATGCCAAGGAACCGCCCCTACGATTGTTCTTGGGCAACTTGGGTCTTAAGAAAACCAAGGAAGAATACGCCAAAAAATTGGCAGAATGGGAAGCTTGGGACGAAGTGGCCGTTGCTGCACACGGATAATATAATAGCTCTATCCATGGATTTACAGGTGTTAAATTAGCGTGAATCCATGGATACTTCGATTAAAAAAAACTGTAATTTTAAACGTATGAAACATTTCCGCACATTAAGCGAACTACATGAGGGAAATGGATGGGCGCCACCAGAAAATCCTTTTTTCAGCATGATCGGGTGTCAACAGGCCTGTCCCCTTGGAGATAGGGAGTTTACCACTGATGCCTATGTCATTGCTTTCAAAAAATTGAAATCAGGCGTAATCATGTATGGTCGTACCCCCTACGACAATACCAATGGTTCCATGTACTTTATGAAACCAAGGCAAATTATCGAGCTCAAGGGCTTGGAATTTGAGGAGGCCGGTTTTATGTTCTTTATCCACGAGGATTATCTTTTGGGCCATGAACTCTTCGAAACAGTGCAGAAATATGGCTTTTTCGACTATGAGGTCAACGAGGCCCTGCACCTGTCCCCCAAAGAGGAAAGTGTAATATGGGAGCTCAAGGATAAGATCATTACAGAATACAACAACAATCAGGATGAATACAGTAGGGAAATCATGCTGGGGCACATGGCCTCCATATTAATGTATTCCCAGCGGTTTTACAAAAGGCAGTTCATCAACCGATCGGAGCTTTCAGGCAAGACCATATCCAAATTCGATGCGGTCCTTCAGAAATATATCAAGGAAGGTGGACTCCAAGAAAGGGGGTTGCCCTCGGTGAACTTTATGGCCGAGCAACTGTTCCTATCACCGCGATATTTAAGCGACCTGCTGAAACAGGAAACAGGTAAAACAGCCATGGAACTTATCCATCTTACGCTTATTTCCGAAGCAAAGAACCTGCTTAAATCTGCAGATCGAGGAGTTGCCGAGATTGCTTATGAACTCGGTTTTGAAAATACATCTTATTTTACACGCTTGTTCAAAAAACAAACGGGAATGCGTCCCTTGGACTTTAAGAAGCAACTCCTATTGAACTGATAAGGTGCATCAAAAAACGATGGACCAAAGCCATCTGAGTTTTTGAATGTAAAAAAGGGAGCATATCGATAGCCTAAATGGCACTGTTGGATATGCTCCCTTTACTTTTGAAATAGACCGAATCTTCCTCGCTACCTCTGGGATACCAACATAGGGTCCAATTGCCTTTATTGACCTTTCGGAACATAATGAAAAGTACCATTGGATTTGACAATATATCCCTAACGTGGAAATGGAAGGTGATTGCCAAAAAGCAGTTGCTTGGATTCTGCCAAGTGTTCCAAAACGGATAGCCTGGTACGAACAACAAGTTCAAAATCAGAATCAATCTCGTTGCCCCATTCGGGATGTTCAACCAATAATTGATGTTGAAAAACATCAGCGATATGTAGAAGGTCTGTTTCCCCTGAACTGATATGTATCATCATTTGTCCTAGGGTATGCCCTGGTGCCGGAACCATCTGAAGAAACCCAAATAAGATGTCGTTACCGTTGTAAAAGTGTACGGGCGACCTTAGTTTCTTCAAATAATGTCTTGTAAACTGAATTTCAAAAGCGGCCACAGCATTTTGGGTTCCTTTCGAAAAATCAGGCTCTGGGACATCCAAAAATCATATTCTGTTTTAGATATGTGAACCAGGGCGTTTGGAAAGGCAAGGGCGCCATCCCCAGTCAAAACCCCACCAATATGATCGGGATATGCATGGGTAAGTACAATATGGGTAAGTACAATATGGGTAATACTAGAGACGGCAATATCAGCACTTGCGAAATGATCCAACAATTTTCCACTCGTTGGCCCAAGGGAACCCCCACAACCCGTATCAACCAAGATATGTTCGTTCCTTGAAGTATATTATTGATAATATTATCCAGATATTCCTTGTTTACAAGCAAGAGACTTTCCACCAACCTTCTTTCAGAGATATCCCAAAAAAATATGGTAAGTCTTTCCTGTGAAGGATAAAAGCAATACTCGAACCATTTATCGAAAGGGGCATAATATTCTTCAGACTATTATTTTTTTGTGCTTCCTAGGCTCTATGGACCATCGTATGAAATGTTAAGTGAAACATCCGGAAACTCGGTCCAAAAATGCTTCCCAATCAAATTCGTAGCCGTTCTATCCAAGATTTCAGCAGCATTGCCATATACATACGTAATGCGCCATTCCGTATTTAACGATATAATGCCATCGCTGATATTGTTGAGCGTAAAATCCAATTGAGACAGATGTTTCTTCCCGGCCAGTAGATTCCTGTATTTACTCCTGTAGTTCAATATTGAAAATTCATCGAGGTTTTCAGAACCCGGGGGCAGGATTTCCTTGCTCATTTGTCGAGGTTTTTCAGTAGGCCCAAATGGGCATTGATCTCGCCTTGGCTATTCCGTATACTGGTAGAAAATATGGATACTGGAAAACGACTCCCATCCTTTCGCATGTGCACAGTCTCATGCTCTCCCCTTATTCCTTCCTTCAATGTTTTTTTGAACCCCGCCAAAAAGTCCTTTTTCAGTTCAGTCGGCCAAAAGTTCCTCCTTTACAAAACCAATGAGTTCACAAACTGATGAATTGACAATGATAATTTTGCTGTTCATATCAGTGATCGGTAGTCCTTCACGGATGGATTCTACAAAAATATCAGAAAAACCGGGGTCTTTCTTGAGAGTTTTTACGATTGTTTTGTCACTGTCTGCCATAACAATATCCGTGCTATTCAACAATTGACCCATGTGGGAGGATATATCATGTTAAATTAAAATTTTCGGGGGAATTACAACTTGACCAAAGTCAAATCACTGGGGCATTTTGCACTGGGGTCCTCTTTGTCCACACCAATAATCGAAACTATCCCAGATCTTACAACATACTTGAAAAAGGTTTCATTAAAAATTTAAGATTTTGAGATTTTAATTATTAAGTCTTAATTGATAATATTACAATTTCAAATCAAAATTCCCTACCCTATTAATAAAATCGTCAAAAAATAACCTTGAAAAAATTGCTAACTTAGGGGTCACATTCATTACCAAACATTAATCATATACCCAAATTTAGAATCGTAAAGTCCTAACCCCCTAATCCATGAACTATCTGAGAAATGGCTTGACCGCTTTGTTGAGCCCACTATTTCTATTTGCCCAGACCAAGCAAAAAACAACCGAAGCCTTTGACAGTATCTTTTACCACACCTACATGGAAACGGCCACCACGGATTTGGACAAAGCCCTGCACACTGCCGATTCCCTGTACCAAAGTTCAAAAACGGATATCCATAAAATCCGATCCTTAATGCTCATTTCCGACATGTACCATAGGAAGGCCAATAGGGACTCTTCCATATATTATGCCAAGGTAGCTGAAGATATTGCCCACAATGCAAATATTTTTGATTGGCAAGCCAGGATCAGCGGTGTACTTTCCACCCAATACCGAAACATGGGATTGTATAAACAAGGTAGCCTTTACTTGAAAAAAGGTCTTGAGGCCAGTGAAAACATTCAAGATCCGAATACCTCCAAACAATTCAGGGGGCAAGTCTATCAAGAAAAAGGATATTACGCCTTGAATCTGATGCAGTATGATCAAGCGGTCAATCATTTTAAAACGGCACGGGCCCTCTTTGAATCCCTTCCGGAATCCAAGAACCGAATCTTGTTTTTATCCCAGACCGAGGAACAGCTGGGAAAGAGTTTTTTAAAATTACGGCAATTGGATTCGGCACGGCTTCATTACAAAAAAGGTCTTCAAATGTCCACCAGAACGTCCGATGGCAAAACGGTGTTCAAAGGTTTTATCCATCTTGGTCTTGCCAAGGTCAATCTGGCACAAAACAAGATGGAACAGGCCAAAGACCATTTGGATAAAGCATTGGATATTTCAGAAACAGCCGGACTACCGGATTTCAAGGCAGATGTTTACCAATGCTTGGCAACATACAGCAAAGCCACTGGGGACATCGATCAATACACCCACTTCAATGACCTTTATGTGGCAGTTGTCAAGAACACTGCCGTGAGCAATCAACAGTATTCGGACAATGTGGTCACCAAAGTAAAACAAGAGTTGGAGCAAACCGTTGCTTCAAAGAAAATGTTCCTTTCAGGTGCCATTATTGCTTTGGTTTTGGTAAGTGGGATTTCGATACTATATGTAAAAAGACAAAGACAAGATCAGAAAAGATATCGAAGTTTGATCGCGAATCTTAAAAAGAAATCTGAACCGACCCGCTCCGCTACACTGGATACTTCCATAGGATTAGGCAATACAGTCCAGGAAAGATTGATGCCCATAGATACTGAATTGCATATATTGGACCAACTTGACACCTTTGAAAAAGGGCAACTCTATTTACAACCCAACCTTACCTTGGCACAATTAGCGGTTCAATTGGAGGTCAATACCAAATACCTTTCCCATACTATCAACAGGCACAAGGGCAAAGATTTCAATAATTACATTAATGAGTTAAGGATTGTACACATTGTTGGGGTCATTGAGAAAAACCCAAAATACCTATCCTATAAAATCGGATATATTGCTTCAGAATGTGGATTTTCTTCCCACAGCAAATTTGCCACGGTATTTAAAAATGTTACCGGCCTTACGCCTTCCTCATTCATTGATCAAGTAAAAAAAGAACGAAAAAACTTAAAAAGGGTCTAGGGCACTAGATTCTGTCCTAAAAATCAACCACTTATTTAAATCCAACATAACTAATTGTAAATGTGTTGTTTACAGCTAGCTTATGTGCGTCCCGCATTTTTCGTATTCCTGAATTCAGATATACTTCACTGCATATTCCTGAAATGTTGCCGTTCTAATTTCAGTAATTTTCCTACAAAATCCACATAACACTACGATTAAAACTCAAGAATTAAATAACCATTAACCCATACCAAGAAAGGTCTTACCTGACCTTTCTTTCAAATAGCGGCCAAACACTTTCCCAAATGAATTTCAAAAGATTTAAAGGAACCATCTTGTTTCTCATATTGGTCTTGACCACCATTTCAAGGAGCTACGGAACGATCGAAAAAAAAACCTTCTACATGG
Organism: Muricauda brasiliensis; assembly: GCF_003057865.1. NCBI lineage: Bacteria > Pseudomonadati > Bacteroidota > Flavobacteriia > Flavobacteriales > Flavobacteriaceae > Allomuricauda > Muricauda brasiliensis. The sequence goes on from NZ_QBTW01000014.1 coordinate 19,447, forward strand.
TCCCAAAACCAGCCATGGTCGATCCAGTTCATGGTATGATCAACGAATTCACCCTAAGTTTGACCCCCACTGATGAGACTTGTACAGGAAATGGTCAAATAACAATGGACATTGGCAATACGGAGGCCGGGGCGGAATTTGAGTTCCTGATTTACCAACTGCCCAATACGGTCACTCCTTTTCGTGTCATTGACAATGTCATCGCAACAGGCCCTACCTTGACCTACACCGAAACGGCTCTTCCAAACAGTGATTTTCAGGTTGTGGCCACCCAGGTCGTGGGTGCGGAAAGCAATCAAAAGACTGAAAATGTCACTATTTCCAATACTATGGAAAGCCTATCCTTTACCCTGTCCCAAACCCCTATTTGCTCAGGAGTCGAAATACACGTAAACGTTACTGCTGGTCACCCCAGCACCTATGAATTGAGGGATGAATCGGACAATGTCGTCATTGCCCCGCAACCTTCCAATGTGCTTTCCCCAGTTACCCAAGGAACGTACAATGTCATCGTAACGGATGTATGCGGGAACAGTGCCTCTTTGGGCATCACTGTGGCCAATGACCCGCAAACCTATGCCGTGAGAAGGGTCAACCCGATCCATTCCTTTTGGTTAATGGAAGACTGTAATACCATACGCCATGAAGAACAATTGATGTACAATGGATCGAACAATGTTCCGGAGGATAGGTATCCCATCAATGTATCCATTGAAATTGAAGACCCTTTTGGAGGTCCTTCCACACAGATCAACACTACATGGAATTCCAATTCCGATAACGGCCAGTCTGTAGACATCCCGTTCCATTATGGGGAGTCTTATGATTACACGGTCACCTTTACGGATAATTGCGGAAAGGTATTTTCACAGACCGATGTGATAGATGCAGTTCCCAATACCAGATTGCGACAGCCCATTGCCGATTGCGGTACAAAATATATCTCCTTGGACCTGTTCAAGTTCCATTTGGAACCCTTGGAGGTTACCTTCACTGCCTACCCCGTCGGTTTTGACCCTGCCGTTTTCAATGGGGATTATACCACTGGAACCTATTCCAATGTTTATAACACCTTACCCAACAACATTAATTTTGGTGATACTTCCACTGGGGTACCCGAGGGGGATTATGAAGTGGAATTGACTTCGTGTGGGAGAACGGAAATACAGACCTTCACGGTTAGTCATAATGCCAACTTCAATTTGCGGATGTACCGGTATTATGCAGGATGTGGGGATGATGAAGGCTCCATTAACTTTTATATCAATGTCGGCGGGGCCCCTGCTGTTGCAGATGAGCTGGTTTCTGCCCAGTTTACCAGCGCACCACCGGAATTCATTGCCAACTTTGGAGCGCTACCGTACGATGTATCATACAACATTGCGGCCGATGGTCAATTTTATATGAATTCCCTCCCTGCGGGAGACTATTCGGTGGAAGCCACAGGAACCTGTGGTTCAACCTTGACGGAAACATTTACCATTTATGACAAAACCATATCCTCTTCAGTGACCCCTATAATGAACTGCGGCAGTTTCAATGTAGAGGCCTCCGTTTCCTCTTACCTTGCCAGAGAAGTGTTATGGCTACAGAAATTTTATCCAGCTTCGGGACAATGGGGCCACCCCACCTCGGAAAACCTATATACCGAAGGAACGGACATCGCTAATTCAACTGCATTGTCCATGGGTGGAACAGCAAACTACTCAGGCTATAATACTTTTTCCGGATCGGTGAACAATGTCGTATCCTCGGGACAATTCAGGGTTGTCGTCCAATATGTCATTCATAACAATGGTGCCCCTGGGGTATCCCAATGCCGGGATGTCCTAGACACTTTCAATGTTCCCTCCAACGGTATCAACTTGAACAATTTTTATGTGGCCAGTTGTACCAGTGGCAACACGGAATTGGTCATTGATGCCAATGGAGTGGCACCCCTTGACTACAGTATTACCGCCTTTAATGGCAATCCATTGACCATCAATAACGGGAATAGTCCTGTTTTTTCAGAACTACCGGATGGTGAATATACCGTAGAGATTCAGGACAGTTGTGGAAACACAGGTGTCTTTGAATTTAAGACCGATGTCCCTAAGTCCCCGGTCATCAAACCGGAAAACTTATGTGATGGCCAAGTGGGCTCCCTTTCCATAGAGGGATTATCCTTTTTGGATATCGAATGGACCAAGGATGGAGATCCGACAGTCATCGGAACCGGAAATACACATTCGTTCAACCCATTTAATGAAGCGACGGATGTGGGCTTGTACCATGCGAACATCTCCTATGGTCCCAATCCCAGTGCCTGTATCAATCAAACATTAAGTTTTGAGGTCATTTCCCCGCCAGATTTACCTGAGGCGGGTACGGGACAGACCATTGACATTTTACAACAAGATGCCGATATCATCAATCTTTTTGATTTTTTGACCGCACCCTATGATAACTATGGGGATTGGACCGACCTTTCCAATACCGGGATGTTAAACAACGAAGTATTGGATGCCAGTACATTGCCTGTTGGCACCTACCAATTCCAGTATGATGTCAAGGGTATCTGTTCCGGCTTGGATTCCACAACAGTGACCATAAACATCATATCCTCTGACCTGACCGCATCGGATGACAGCTTTTCCAACATTTGTCCGTTTGAAGCACAGAACAACATTGGCAATGTCATGGACAATGATACGGAGGGTGGTCCTGTTGTCCATGGGGATTATTCGATCAGTGAGGAAGTTCCAGATCCTGATGGTATTATTTCGGTAAACCCGGATGGTTCCGTTGATGTTGCCGCAAATGCCCAACCAGGCCAAACTTACACATTGGAATATCGCATTACCGAAGTGGCCAATAGCAACAATTTTGATACAGGGATTCTGACCGTCACCATCATTGTCGACACCATTGACCCGACTTTCAACGAGACACTGCCATCGGACGTTACGGTGGAATGCGATGCAATTCCAGCTCCGGAGATCTTGACCGCATCTGATGACTGTGGTACCTCGGTGGTTACATTCAACGAAACAACCGCTGCGGGAAGTTGTCCAAATATGTATACGTTGACCAGGGAATGGACCGCTGAAGACCTATCTGGCAACACCGCTGTTCATACCCAAGTAGTAACCGTGGAAGATACCGCTGCCCCAACGTTCAATGAAACCTTGCCCACTGATATTACAGTAGCCTGCGATGCTGTTCCTACGGCACCGCCCCTGACGGCAACGGACAATTGCGGAACGGCAACGGTAGCCTTTAGCGAATCGGCGGTTGGTACCTGTGCGGGCAACTATACGATCACACGGGAATGGGTGGCCACGGACCAATGTGGTTTGACCACTTCACACACCCAAGTAATAACCGTTGAGGACAACATTGCGCCAACGTTCAATGAATCTTTGCCCACGAATATTACGGTAGCCTGTGATGCTGTTCCAACGGTAGATACCTTGACCGCATCGGACAACTGTGGTACGGCGACGGTGACCTATGATGAAACCATGGCCTTAGGTTCCTGCCCGGGCAACTATTCCATAAGAAGGGAATGGACCGCGACGGACGATTGTGGCAATACAACAATACATGCCCAGGTCATTACCGTGGAAGACACCACGACACCAATGTTCAATGAACCCTTACCTACTGATATTACGGTATCATGTGATGCCGTTCCAATGGCGGATACCTTGACAGCTACGGATAGCTGCGGCACGGCATCGGTAACCTTCAACGAAACAATAATGCCAGGCTCATGCCCTGGAAATTATATGATTTCGAGGCAGTGGACAGCAACCGATGAATGTGGCTTGACATCCGTTCACACCCAGACAATTACAGTGGAGGATACCACTCCGCCTACATTCAATGAAACATTGCCAACGGATATAACCGTAGCATGTGATGCCATCCCAATAGCAGAAACATTGACAGCTTCCGATTTCTGTGGAACCACTACGGTCACCCTTACGGAAACCATTGTTTCCGGGGACCCATCAGGTGACCATGTATTGGAAAGGGTGTGGACAACGACTGACGAATGTTCCAATAGCACGTCGCACACCCAACAGGTGGCCGTCATGTCCTGTATTGAAAACCCCGATATTGTCCTAATCAAGACGGGAAACTTTCAGGATGAAAACAACGATACGTTTGCTCAAGAGGGAGAAAGTATCACCTATACCTTTACAGTGGTCAACACAGGGGACCTCCCGCTTAATGATCTTCAAATAGAGGATGATATGTTGGAACCAAGTACGATTCCGGTTTCCCCGTCAACCTTGCTGCCCGGGGAATCCGTAACGGCCACTGCATCCTACCGTCTGACCAAAATGGACATGGAAGGGGAATCCATTTCCAACACGGCCAAGGTCTCCGCTAAAACCGAGAATGGTTCTGATATTTTGGATGTATCGGGAACCGCAGCCGGAAATGACGACCCGACCGTGATCCAACTACGCATGAAATCAGGCAATGTCACTATTCCCAATGTGATCACCCCTAACGGGGATGGCAAAAATGATTTCTTTAGCCTTTCAGGGTTGCCACCGACAGCAAGGGCATACTTGGTTATAACGAACCGTTGGGGCAACGAGGTATATAAAAACAGTGATTATCAAAACGATTTTAACGGTCATGGACTGAACGAAGGCACCTATTTCTATCAACTCTCCATTTCTGGACCCTCAAATACGGAACAATCGTACCAGGGATGGTTGTTCATTAAACGATAAGCCCAAAAACTATGAGATTAAAACAAATCCGATATATACTACTTTGGAACCTTTTCATTTTTGCCCATTTCAGTGTAATTGCGCAGCAAGAGGTCCAATTCACCCAATATATTTTCAACACCTTAAGCGTAAACCCTGCATATGCAGGCTATAAAGAACAGTGGTTTGTACAATTGGCACTTCGAGACCAATGGTCAGGGCTTGATGGGGCTCCCAGGACCGGACAATTCTCGGTTGATGGCATCCTAGATCCGGATACCCGAAATATGGGCGTGGGCCTTCAGGTCACCTCTGACAAACTGGGTCCCCAGGCCAGTACTTCAGTTTATCTCAATTATGCATACCGGATACGTCTGAATGCTTCGGACACCAAACGATTGGGGTTTGGTCTCGGTGCCGGATTGGCACAGCACGGTCTGAACGGATCTGAATTTTCACCAACAGATCCCGATGATGCCTATCTGTTATACGGCAATGAACATGTTTGGAAATGGAACATGCGCCTTGGTGCGTATTACTACAGTCCCAGATGGTATGTGGGCGCTTCATTGATGGATGTTCTCGATAGAAAGGAAAGCTACGTTTTCAATAGTGACGACGACTATTACAATATATTTCACAGGAAGCATTTTTACTTTATTGGTGGTGCAATTTTTGACATGGGGGCGTCCTTCAAACTACGCCCCAGCTTCCTGTTGAAAGAAGATTTCAAGGGTCCCTCCAGCCTAGACCTTAATGCCATGATGATCTATGAGGAAAAATTCTGGTTCGGACTGGGCTATCGGACCGGGGTCGAGGTCTGGGACAAAACCTACAATGATTTCAGTGCAAAGGACCTATCGACCACCAATTCCATCTCAGGGATAGTACAATTTTACCTGTCCGAACGGTTCAGGATCGGGTATTCCTATGATTACATGCTCAATGATATGGAAAATGTCCAGAATGGCACCCATGAAATCACCCTGGGATACACTTTCCAAATCAGAAAAAAACGTTTATTGAGCCCTAGGTTCTTCTAATGCCCCAAAACAAGTCAATCGTGAAAAACCAAAATATCATTTCAATGAAATTGCTGTTTACCCTAATGTCCCTTTTCTTTATCATTTGTGTCGGATATACCCAGGAGCAGCCCAGTAACCGAGATAAGGCATATGAACATCTGTCAAAGTTCCAATATGCCCGTGCCATCCCCCTATTACTGAAATTGGTCGATCGAAAAAAACCGCGCTTGGAGGACTTGGAACAATTGGCCCAGAGTTATTACCTGACCAATGATTATGAGCAGGCGGCCAACTGGTATACGCGTGTTACCGAACACCCGGAAAGCCCTGCGGAAAACCTATTGCATTATGCTAAAAGCCTCAAACAGACCCATCAATACAAAAAAGCCATCAAAGCGTTGGTGGACTATACCGAACGGACCGGCAACACCGACGATATTGCCCTGGAGTTGGAAGGATCTAAGAAAGCCTTGGAGTGGCTCGCGAATCCTAGACCCTTGGAACTCTATAATGAGACAAACATCAATACCCCAAGATCTGAGTTTTCGGTCCATCCGACACAAAATGGGGTATACTATACCGGGGAACCCCTAAAGGGAAAGGGAAATTATGGATGGACTGGCAGTTCCTATTTACAGGTCTATCAGGCCGAACTGGATGAAACCGGTCACATCATAGATTCAAGCCCCATCAAAAACGAACCAAACCCAAACAGCAGATACCATATAGGACCTGTGAGTTCCAACAAAAATGGTGATACCATGTTTGTCACCCGTACTTATGTTGGGAACAAACCAAACATGGAGCCGGAAAATGGCATCAAATACATGACCCATCGTCTTGAACTCTTGATTTACAACAAGGATGCAGCAGGAAGCTGGAAAAAGACCTCTTTTCCCTTTAACAATATTAAAAAATATTCCGTAGGCCACGCTGTGTTGGCTCCAGGGGAAAAATCTCTTTACTTCATCTCCAATCAACCAGGAGGATTTGGTGGAACGGACATCTGGTTTTCGGAGTTACAGGAAAATGGTCAATGGGGCAAACCAATCAATGCTGGAAGTACCATCAACAGTGAGGGAAATGAAATGTTCCCAAGTTTTGGTTCCGATGGATTCCTGTACTACTCCAGTGACGGCCATCCGGGCATGGGGGGACTTGATGTGTTCCAGTCCAATAAAATAGAAACGGGCTGGACCGAACCCAAAAATCTCCAGCACCCCATCAATAGTGGTGGTGATGATTTTTCCTACATCACTTGGAACGATTCAAATGGTGTTACAAGGACCTTCATGGCCTCCAACAGATCGGGGGGCAAAGGAAATGATGATATCTATAGTTTGGAAGCAAACGATGGAAGGAGATTGGTGTTGGACGGAGTTACCTATATGGGGCAAACCACAGAGAAAACGCTATCGGGGGTAGCTGTCACATTATACGATGGGGAGCGCACCCTTATGGCCAAGACACAAAGTGGTATGGAGGGGGCATTCCATTTTGAAATCGACCCGGAAAGGACATATAAGGTACTTGGTCAGAAAAAGGGATTTTACAGTGACTCATTGACATTGAGCAACATTCGCACGAATCGAGATTCACTTTATATAATACTACATTTGGAGCCCATGTTCGAAGTGGGCAAGAAAATTGTATTGGAGGATATCCATTATGATTTTGACAAATTTGATATCCGAAGGGATGCGGCCCATGTTCTGAATGAACTCGCGAGAATCCTTAGGGACCACCCCAGTCTTACTATTGAACTTTCCTCCCATACGGACAGTAGGGGCAAATCCAATTACAATATGAAATTATCAGAGAAACGGGCCAAGTCCGCTGTGGATTACTTGGTGTCCCGGGGTATTTCAAGAAATCGATTATTTGCAAAAGGCTATGGGGAATCACAATTGTTGAACAATTGCCCTGACCATGCACTTTGTACCGAAGAGGAGCACCAAGCCAACCGTAGGACCGAGATCAAGGTCTTGGCATATTAGTATTTTAGTTATACCATATCAAATTATAAAAGCTAGGGGCCTGCCTGCCATAGCAATCGTTTCGCTGGTATTAAGGAAACTGATAACTAATCTCTCTAAGTATATTCGATGAAACATTTAGAGTTCCAACGAATGGGAGTGGCTCATGGCGCAGATAAAACACCAGGCACTACCATCAAACCCTTTATAAATTAATAGATTATAATTATATTTCTCTATCTTTTTAATTATTGATTGGTTATGGACAACTACCTCAATGCAAGTGAGGAATCGGGCAAAGAATTTTACCGAAATTTCCACGACAAGGGAAGAATTGTATTATTGAACCTATTGAAATTTAGGAAGAGAGCTGATTATACCTCCCATCGGAACATAAAGCCAGCTGTTGAAATAACCGGTGAGGAAGCGTATCGTTTATACCTTGAAAGTACCATTCCCGAACTGGAAGAAGTAGGCAGCCGAATCCTATATTATGGAAAAAGTGGACGTTTTCTTATTGGTCCACTCCACCCAAAATGGGATGCTATATTACTGGTCGAACATGCATCGGTAACAAAATTTATGGAATTTTGCCAAAGTAAGGGTTATCTTAAAAACGCAGGACATCGTACAGCAGCCCTTGAAGATTCCAGATTGTTGCCCTCAACGGAAATAAAGGATTTTTATAACCCAAAGGAAAGTGTGTAATCGCTTTCCAGTATAAAACCAAAATGGACAATGTATAAACTGAGAGCAAGGCATTCCATCACTTTTTTAAGCTTCTTTTTGATCATTTCATCCAGGGGCCAAGAATCTTGGATTGATACTTCCCCGCATTCTGGGTTAAACGAACTAAGAACCGACTTTTCATTTAAGACCTTGGTATCCAATAATTCTGTAAAAAGCATTACTGGAACATTAAAGCGATTGAACGAAGCAAAGCAGTACTTTGATGAAATATTTAATACAGATTTGGATTTTGCTGTTCTATTTGTCGAAAATGAAAAATGGGGGAAACATGCCTATTTTCCACCACCAGGTTTACCACAAGCTATACATGGAAATGTAATCTTGGGATTGGACAAATCAGTACTTTCAATAACGGTAGAAGAAACAATCGATAGATTGCCTGAACAGCACCAAGCCATGCTGAAGCCCGTCTACGGTGATGACATCAACTTGGACCTTTTCTACAGGGATATCCTATCCATCCATGAATTGGCACATCTTTATCACTTTAAAGAAGGTACCAAACCGCAAAGAAAATGGTTGCAAGAACTGTTTGCCACCATGAGCATGTATTCCTTTGTAAAAGAAAAATCTAAAAATGCTTACAATTTAATGAACACATATCCTGAATTTGTCCTTAACTCGGGAAATCGGATGGCCGAACACAAGACCCTCAAGGATTTTGAGGAAAAATATGTCCAAAACCTGTCACCCCAGAATTATGAGTGGTTTCAAATGCAATTCTACCAACATGCAAGGTCGATTATTGATTCCGGTGATCGGCATATATTAGAAAGGCTCCATAATTTTCTAATCAATACCGATTTGGATAGAACGGCGAGACTAAGTGACGAGGAATTATCCCTTCGTTTGAAAAAAGAAGTCAGCACAAGCGTTTCTGATATTTTGGACACGTGGATGTATAGATGATTTTTGGACCGAAGTGTATACAAATTGATATAACCATCTTTTAGGACACCTCCTTAATTCTTAAATTTTCCTAGTAGATCATTCTTCTGATTTTTATCGGATATATTGCTCTACTCATTTCTTTTGTGGCGAAGGGAGATGCTCATTTTATCGAACTGGGCCGGGAACCAATTATAGTCTGAAATAAAATTTAACGGAAATTGGCACGAAACAAGGTTCAAAACCATTCTTTTGTTAAAGTTAAGTTAAACTAGAGCCCCTTTCGGTGGCACCGCAATTTTACTCCTCTCAAAACCCCTAAAAACATTGAGTTTTTCCAATTCGGAAAATACCCTCTTCCTCCGCAAAAAACCCGTAACAAATGTTGCGGGTTTTGTTTTTAATGATAGCAATAACTGAATTATTCGTGTTGATTGGAGTAATGGTTGGTCTCAAAAGGACTACAAATTTGTTCGGTGTAATATAAAAAACCATTGGAGGACATTCCTTCAATTATAATCTTTACCTCTCGTTGTTCGTTTAAAGGAACTGTAATTGAATATGGGACATCTGAGTTTACCTCAAATTGACTTTCCCACCAAATGGCGCCATATTTTTGATATAACAACGAATCATAATCTGGATAATTTGGAGCAAAATAGGCTTGTGCCCTACTGAATCCTTTTGGCACAGTAATGCTTGTGAACCGGTTCCTTCCGTATAATCCATCATAGTCAGACCGTAACGACAAGGAAATAAATGGTCCTTGATGAGGAGCTACATACCTATTATAAACCATCGATTTTACCATGGAAAGGGGCATGGACATGAGTTGTCCCGAATCAACCGGAAGTCCTTCGATTAAAACAGGTACTCGGGCTAGATAAGGAGGATCGGGAACATAAACACCAATACCTCCAATTTTTCTATTGAGACGTGTTTGAAATCCCAATTTCCGAATGTAGTTTATAAGACTTGGATAACGGTTCACGGTTGCTTTATCAATTAGTCTCATTTCAATTTCAGGAGTTATTTGAAACTTTGTAGTCTCCTTTGCCCTTTCCGAAACCACCACTTCATCCAGAGATATGATTCCATCCGTAAGATCAAAACTCTCATTCATTCTTAATTGCGAAACCCCTGATTTAAACCGGTCCGCTTTGCTCAACCATTTGGTATAATCAAAAGTATCTGCATTGTTATCATCAAAATAGAGTTCCGCTTTTGGTTTTCTAAGTTTTCCTTTGTGGTTCAGTACGCTGATCATTATGGAATCCCCCTCAAACAAAGGCAGGCTTCCTTCAAAATTCTTGTTGGTTGAGAGCTCAAAAAAATTGACTGTACCCAATGCTTGGGAAAACAACGAAACTTGTTTTTCGTTTTCGAGGTCGGCATCCAAAATCTTACCGTTGAAAGCAATGCCTTCTTCATATTTGTAAGTGCTAATTTTAGCATTTCCTGCTCTGATATACTGGTCAAACCTTTCGGTCCCTTCCATAAGTAATCTGGTGTCCATTTGATAATCCCTTGAACGTTTATTGCCATCAAAAAAATAGCGGCCTTCAATACGTTTATGGAGATAAGGCTGAATCAAAAAAGAAGAGGCTATAGAATTATCAGGGAAGTAGGCATTTGATTCAGCAGGTAAAACCGACAAACTTAAATGGGCCATTTGATGTCCCTGAGGAAGTATCATATCTATCTGTAAGGAATCTTGAGCTTTGTTTAAACAATAGCTTACATCTACAGAACCTACCCTTTCCTTCAAATTCTGTCTATTAAAAAACATACGTTGTGAAATGGGTTTCATAGTTTCATCCAAAATCACCGCTGTATTGATTCCGCCGGGGATTTGATTGCGATTTACGGAAATGGGTCTGCTATCTCCATCAAGCTCATAACGATAAACATAATTTCCGTTGACATGGTTATAAATAGCCATAGAAAATTTCTCGTTATTTAAAATAGATTTAGACCGTTTGGAGTTTAGTACAACAACATCCTTCGCTGTATTATTGATGCTTATTCCTACTCCATGGTGTAGTTTAACTTCCAGCTCCTTGGTGGTCCTAAGACCGTTTGGATGTTGTAATTTCAAAAAATAGGTTTCGGTTGGGTCGGTAAAAAAACCAAATCTTCCTTGCCCTAATTGGTTTGTTTGAATGTTAGATTGTATTCGTTCACCTTTTCCCGTAATCAGCTCTATTTCATTGGTCTTTATTGGTGGTAAGGTTTGGTTAAAAATCTTGAAGCCGACATTATTGTATGTGTTCGCTACAATTTGTTGCCCTTCGGGATAAACTAAAACAGTAATGCCACCTTTGTTCTTTGATTCTGATTGTTCCCCTACTCCAATGATTTCTATATTTTGAAGAAAAGGAGCAGTAAACTCAAAATTCTTCATATAGTTGGTCCAGGCCATTATGGTATATGAATCCTCAATAAAAGTTGAATCAACTTTAAAATCACCAAAAGAAGCACCATTGCGTACTAAAAACATCTTTTTTGTTAGCATGCTTCCATCTTTTGAAAAAATTCCTACATGTAGGTTTTTCGTGGCCAAGGATGGTAAATGTTGATTCTGATTTTGAACATATGCCTTGAACCATATGTGCTCTCCCTTTAAAAAGACCGTTTTATTCAATTGTAGGTGGATATTTTCAAGTAAATGCAGACCTTCCGTCCCTTTGACTGCCCGTTCCTGTGCAAGGGCAACAATTGACAGAATAAAAAAGAGAAGGGATATAACTATGTTTTGAATACGGTACACTGTAAATAAAGGTAAGACATTACCGCTGGATACCAAACAGTTAAACATCATTCGGAAAAGAATTATGCAATACGTTTTGTTTAAATAAGAACAATATTATCCTATATTTTTTATTTGGGGTGAATATTCAATTTACCGCATAGATGCTTAAATTTAACCGTGATGAAAAGTGAAAAAGAACTTAAAATAAGATGCTGGATAGATATTGACGGCAAAAAGTTTTTTGGCCCTGGGCGAGCCCAACTATTAATAATGATTGACAAAAACGGTTCCCTGTCTAAAGCGGCCAAGGAAATGGGAATGTCCTATCGTAAAGCATGGGCAATGGTCGAAGACATGAACCAACGAGGTCGACAACCCTATGTAGAACTCCACAAAGGCGGCATACAAGGTGGTGGTGCGGAATTAACCGAGGCTGGCAAAAAAGCACTTTCCACCTTTCAAAAAATGAATGATAAAATCACTGAAACCGTTCAGCAGCATACGGATGAAATGTTGGGGATGATTTAAATCTTGATATCAAAACCGTGAAGTAAAATCAGACGGAAACCCACGTAGAGTACCAAAATACTGGTAAGCACACCCAAAAACTTCAGGTTGAACTTCTTGTTTGATAGATAAGAACCGATACTCCCTCCTATTACCACGGCAACAATAAGCTGTAGCATCAATTCATTGTTCAGTTTAAAGGTGCCTGCCACGTTGAGACCTATAAGCCCAGAAATAGAATTCACCAAAATAAAAACAGAGGCCAGCGATGCAACTATTCTAGGGTTTTCCCACTTCAATAGATTTAGTACTGGCGATAAAAAGATGCCCCCACCTATCCCGGAAATTCCGGAAAGCAATCCAATTCCCCCACCAAGCAATGATTTTTTTGGATTGGAAAATTTCTTTGAGTCCAGCTTTTTCTTCGCAAAGCGAAGCAACATAAAAACACCCGCCATCACCAAGGCACTTCCCAATACCAGAAAAAATACGGTTTGCGATAAGCGGATTTGTGCACCTAGATAAGCAAATGGGATACTCACCACCAAAAACGGCCAGAATAACTTCATATCAAACACCCGGTTCCGAATAAAAACTATAGTGCCTATGGTCACCACGCAAATATTTAAAATGAGGGCTGTGGAACGGATTTCATAAAAATCGGTCAGGAAAAGGCTTAAAATGGCCAAATAACTGGAGCCGCCACCAAATCCAACAGAGCTATAGAACAGCGCAATCAAAAAGAAGACTATGGGTAAATATTCAACTGTCATCAATTATGAAATTAGTTTACACCTTACCAAATCACCTTCTTTCAATACCTCGCCATCATCCACAAAAGCAAGTGCGTTGCCTTTGGCCATGGATTGAATCATGGAAGACCCCTGTCCATCAAGAATCTCTACTTTTCCTTCAACGATAGCAGCTTTTAGAAAGGATGGTCGCCCAAAACGGTTTTCATACCCATGTTTTATTGGGAATTGATAAGTAGTCAAACCTACGCTCCCATATCCCGATAACTTTTGGAGCAACGGAAGCACGTACACATAAAAACAGGTCAATGAAGATGCTGGATTCCCGGGCAAGGCAAACACAAACTGATTACCTTTCCTCCCAAAATATAATGGCTTACCTGGTTTTTGAAAGACCTTGTAAAACAATTCGTTAACTCCATTTTCTTCGAGGGATTGTTTTACAAAATCGTAATCCCCAACCGATATTCCTCCAGAAATAATCAATACATCACAAGAGTCCAATGCCGTTTTGATGCCTGCTTTTGTGGCCTCAAAATCATCTTGTATCTGAGTTTTTTGATGATGCTGAAACCCAAATTGCTGAAGTGCCCCAGAAATCGCGTAGCTGTTGGATTCGTATATCTGTCCTTCGGTTTTGGGTTCTCCCGGTTTTACGAGTTCATTTCCCGTGGTGATTATATTGACTTGTGGTTTAGAAAAAACGTCCAATTGCGATAATCCCAAACTGCCCATCAAAGCTAATGATGGTGGATTCAAAACGTGTCGTTTTTCAAATACGGCTTGCCCTTTGGTCAATTGACCACCTTTTTTTCGGATGTTCTGACCAATTTTTGGCATTTCATCAAGAAACAGCGTGCTGTCTGTTACTGAGGTTTTCTCCTGCATCATCACAGCGGTAGTATTTTTGGGCACTTTTGCCCCTGTAAAAATCCGAACGGCCTCGCCATCTCGCAACTTTATATCCTTGGAATCGCCAGCGGCGACCTCTCCTACCAGATTGTACTCCTGATACAGTCCGCAAAGCGCATAACCGTCCATAGCGGAATTATCAAACTCGGGCACATCAAAAGGAGCTGTCGTATTTGTTGAAAGTGCATAACCCAATGCCTCATTTAGAGGTTTTGATTCACTTTTTAAACTGATTTTTTGATCCTGAATGCTTCGAAGTGCTTCTTCAATTGTAACCATTAGCCTCCTATTGAAATCATTGAACGGTTTTGCTCGTAGTGGTCGGCGTCCATTTTAACATCCATGCCATCACGGGAATGCTTTTTGGATTTTATGGCCTCCAAAATGGTGTTTTCAATTTGTTCTCCATTGCGAAGTGGGGTCAACAAATCGGTTTCTGAGGTGGCAAACAGACAGTTTTTCATCTTACCATCAGCAGTTAAACGAATACGGTTGCACTCATCACAAAACGGGTTGGTAATCGTACTTACAATGCCAAAACTGCCCTTGTGGCCCTTCACCCTAAAATTGGTGGAGGTACTGTGCTTTGGATTATCAAGGGTTTCGATTTTCCCAAATTTATCGCCAACAGTCTTTAAGATTTCTTCTTTGGAAACTCCCTTGCTCCAGTCCCATTTGTTGCCTTTGAATGGCATAAACTCTATAAACTTGGGGGTAATATTTTTATCCTTGGTCAAGGCAATAAAATCATTGATTTCTTTATCGTTCACACCTTTGATCAGCACAATATTGAGCTTGATATCCATATCCATATCCAAGGCCATATTCAAGTTTCGCATAATGCGCTCATAATAGTCCCGCTTGGTAATGAAAATAGATTTGGCCTTGTCCAAGGTATCCAAACTAAAATTGATTTTGCGCAGCCCAATTTTGTCGAACAGGTCTAGATATTTGTCAAGTACAATTCCGTTGGTGGTCAATTTTAGGGTCACGCCCAATTTGGCCAGCTCTTCGACCAAAAAACCGAAATTCTTCCGAACCAAAGGTTCACCCCCTGTCAGCCGAACCGTATCCACGCCCAAATCACGAAATGTTCGCGTCATCTCGATGATTTCCTCCAGCGTCATGATACTCGGTTTTTCCATCAACTCAATACCTTCTTCGGGCATGCAGTAAAAGCACCTCAGGTTGCACCGGTCCGTCAATGAAATGCGCAGATAGGCATGTGGCCTACCGAAATTGTCTATTATCTGTGGTTTTTTATCCATCATGTCTTTTTCCTTCTATCACTTTAAATGCATGCAGCACGTGCGGGAAAATCGCATCCATGGATTCCGCTGCTCCTTTAGTAGAGCCCGGCAGTGCCAATATCAATTTACCGTCCTTGATGCCCGCGATGGAACGCGAGAACATCGCATACGGCATCCGATTTTGCCCATAGCTACGCATTTGTTCTTCTACTCCTTTAAGTTTGATGTCCAACAAGGGCTCCAAGGTCTGTGGGGTGACATCTCGTGGCCCCACACCCGTTCCTCCCGTAAAAATCAGTAGGTCTGCAGTGGTGTTTTCCACTTTTTTGATGATTTCCTCTGCCTCATCGGGAATGATGCTTTTTTGGGATGGCACACCCAGAGACTTCAATTTCTCAATGATAGCCTCTCCTGCCCTATCCTCGCCTTTTCCTTTGGAAATGGTATCGGAACAAACAACAACATCGGCAGTCAACCCTTCCGAATTGATTTTATAGGAAGATTTCCCTCCTTTTTTAGATTTCAACCGAATAGTGCCGATTTCCACGTTTTTGTCAATCGGTTTCAGCATATCGTACATCGTGAGGGCCACGACACTTGCCCCGTGCATCGCCTCAACCTCTACTCCAGTTTTGTAAATGGTCTTTACCGTCATGGAAATGGTAATCTCCAAGCCATCAATCTCATAATCGATTCCGGTATATTCAATGGGTAACGGATGACAATCGGGCAACAGGTCCGGCGTTTTTTTGACGCCCAACAAACCAGCAGCCTTGGCCATTTCAAACACATTCCCTTTGGGAACCTCGTTATTTTGAATAGCCTCGATTGTTGCCTGGCTACTCGTTTTTACGATAGCTTCCGCGGTTGCCTCCCGCAAAGTGGTCACTTTATGAGTTATGTCTACCATTTACTTGTTTACTTTCCATTGATGGGTTTCGTCCTCAAAAATCTCTTTGCCAAAAACAGGCACTTTCGCCTTTATTTCCTCCACAAAAAAGTTGGTGGCCTCGATAGTGATTTTTCTATGTGCCGAAGAGGTGAACACGAACAAGCACAACTCGCCAACCTTTACCTTGCCCAAACTGTGATAAATATGGGCACAAGTAATGTCGAACTTGGCAAAGGCCTCTTCCCGAATTTCATGGAAGACCTTTTCCGCCATTTCTTCATAAGCCGTATAATCGATTGCAGTGACGGTTTTACCATCCACTTTGTCCGCCCTTACTTGTCCCAAAAAAATGCTATGGGCACCGATATTGGTCTTGCTCTGGTGGTTGGCCACCGAAGTCGCTATTTTTTCGGGAGGAATCGCTCCTTGTACAAACACTTTTTTTGGTTTCTTCTTATCCATCAATAATTGTTTCTATGCCGCCTTCCACGTTTTTCAAATTGTGAAAGCCGAATTCGTTTTTAAGGATTTCTATGGCGTTTTTGCTTCGTTTGCCGGACTGGCAGAACACAAAAACTTCTTGATTGTTCGGTATTTCTTGATATCGTGCCGTTAAATCGCCCATTGGGATACTCAACACCTTTTTGCCTTTTGGCTTGGGCTGTTCAAACACTTCTCGCACGTCGAGATACCACTGTTCTTTGTTTTTTAAATCACAATCGATGTAAACGGGCGCTATTCCGTTTTTGCGAATTTTTTCTACTTCTGCGGGGCGTTTGTTTATGTTGATGGTCTGCTCGCTGGCTTGCATCATATTGATCAACTTTAGCTTACCAGAAAGCACCTCTCCCTTCCCAAGGATGATTTTAAGGACTTCGGCTGCCTGAAGCGTTCCCAAGATGCCCGGTAATACACCCAAAACCCCTGTAGCCTCACAACTGATGTTCTGTCGCGTACTTTTCGGAAACAGACAACGATAGGTAGGGCCATTCTTATAATTGAAGACCGACAATTGTCCTTCATTTTTGTAAATGGATGCAAATACCCAAGGTTTATCTGCCAAAATACAAGCATCGTTGATGAGATACTTGGTTTCAAAATTGTCCGTACCATCCAATACCACATCGTATTGATTGATGATGTTTTCCGCGTTCTCCATTGTCAACGGCTCTTCGTACACTTCATACTCTACCTCACTGTTTTGTTTTTCCAATCGTTCTTTGGACACAACTGCTTTTGACTTCCCTACATCCGATTCTTGAAACAAAACTTGTCTGTGCAAATTGGACATATCGACCTTATCATGGTCCATCAAACCAATTTTACCGACACCTGCACCCACCAAATACATGGCAGCAGGACAGCCCAATCCGCCAACACCTACTAGCAACACCGTGGCGTTGCGAAGCTTTTTTTGGCCTTCAAGCCCGACTTCCGTGAGTTTTATTTGTCTATCGTATCTGCTCATCCTCCAGCGAACGGTGGCAACAGGGCCACTTCGTCTCCGTCCTTTATCGTTATTATATCATCCAAATTTTGGTTCACGGCAATCTGTACCGAATCTTTGTCCGCTATAGCCAATCCGTTCAAACATTGTGCCTTTAGTTCCAAAGCGGTCAACGGTTCGTTGAACTCCAAAATCTCTTCAGATTTTTCAGCAGCTTCAGCCACCAAACCAAAATATTTTATCGTCACATTCATGCTTCCATTTGCTTTAGCTGTTGTACATCTACTTCGGTATCCACATCAAAACCGCCCTTTTTAAAGACTTCCGTGCAATATTTAAAATCTTCCAAGCGAGTTAGTTTCTTGGCCCCTTCGTCCGCTTCCAATTGCAACAACAAAGGAAATGCTTCCTTACCAAAAATCGCTGGAACTCCAATATTATCCCCATATTTGGAATAGGTTGCTTTGGGGTGTTGAGTCAATTGTGTATGCACCAGTTTGATTAGGTTGGCGCGTTCCAAAAAGGGTTGGTCGGATACCAGAAACAATACATGGTCCAATCCTTCTTCCTCCGCCATCGCAGCTTCCAATCCAACTTTGATGCTGGACGCCATTCCCTGCTCCCAATCGGTATTAATGACCACTTTAAAGCCTTTGGGGTCAATTTTATTCTGAATTTCTTCTTGCCTAGCCCCTAGTACCAAAATCTTGGTATGGAAACCCAAGTCATCAACTTCATCCATGGTATGTTTCAAAAGTGTTTTTCCTTTGAACTCAACCAGCTGCTTTGGTCGACCTAAACGGGTAGAGCCACCTGCTGCCAAAACAACCACCGCTATGTTTTCTTCTGAACTCATAGGGTTATTTTTTGAAATTGATTTTCAGTGACATCATGAATCGGCTCGGTTTTCTGTTTTAGGGGTCGCGCTCCCTTGTTGGTCAATACACTCTGAATCTCAGCCAAAATGGCTAATCCGATTTCGGCTGGGGTCTCTGCGCCTATTTCCAACCCTACGGGCGCATGGATTTTGGCTAGATCTTCCTTTGACACTTCAATATCTTCATCCGCAAGTTCGTTAAGCATACGATTGTACTTTTTTAACGGTCCAAGGATGCCGATATAAGGTGTCTCTGCATTTCCAAGCAATAACTTGAGTACCTCTAGGTCATAATTATAATTATGGCTCATCAACACGAAACAGGTGCGTTGATCTATATTGATGTTTTTTAGTGTTTCTTCTGGCTTAGTTACAATAACTTGACATGACCCGACAAAACGTTTTTTGTTGGCGTGTGTTGGTCTACCATCGGTAACGGTTACTTTCCATCCCAACAAATCAGCCTGTTGTGCCAAAATCTGTGCATCGTTCCCCGCTCCCACCAAAATCAATTTTACAGGAGGTTGATGTAATTGGATAAATGCAAAATATACTTTCTTTTCAATTTTCAACTCTGCGAAACAAGAATTGTCCAATTTAATTGTCTCCTTACTTTTAACAAGCAAAGCTTGTTGCAGTTCCTCGGGAAGTTGCCGACCTGAGATGATCTGGTTTTCATCTGAAACCAAACAGGTTCCTAGTTGTTGTTGGGATTTGTCCAAGTCAAAAACTACTGAAACAGCCATTGGAACTTCCTGTTCGGCAACAGTTCTCAATAGCTCACAGGGATTATTCTCATCGGTATAATTAATAGGCTCGAATAACACTTGAATGATTCCATTACAGCCCAATTGCGCCCCGATTACCGCATCGTCCTCATCGCTAGTATCGTAGGTGACCAATTTATTTTCTTGCCGATCCAATGCAAAAAGTGCCTTTCTGAGCGCATCACCTTCCAAACAACCTCCACTAATAGCTCCGATAATAGTTCCAAACTCGTCCACCAACATGCGAGCGCCTGCCCTACGGTAGGATGAACCATCAACATGGACAACAGTAGCTAAAACACAGCGAATACCCTGTGATTTCAACTCTTGATATTGTGCTATGATGACATCCAACTCCCTCATACAACTGCAGTTTTTAGTTGGTTGATGGCTTTTTTGATTTCAGACAAGGCTTTTTCAATGTCTTCCGAAGAAGTGCTTCGCCCTGTACTGATACGAAGACTGGCCAAGGCTGTATCATCTTCAATTCCCATCGCTTTTAGCACGTGGGACGGATTTACTTGATTTGAAGTGCACGCAGAACCCCGAGAAACGGCCAAGGTGTTCAAATACCGAAGTAGCTTGGTGCCATCAATTGCTTTAAACGACACATTTGTGGTATTGGATAACCGTTTTTCATCCCGGCAATTAATGGTTGCTCCGTCTATGTCCAATAACCCCTGCTCCAATTGGTTTTGAAGACTTTTGAATTTTTGCTGATTCTCTACCAAGCTTTGATTTGCAATTTCACAAGCTGCACCAAATCCAACAATTCCAGGAACATTCAAAGTTCCTGGTCTGACTCCTTTTTCGTGACTGCCTCCATAAAGGTGTTTATCAATGGAAATATCTTTTCTTTTATTCAAGTAAAGTGCGCCAACACCTTTAGGTCCATACAGTTTGTGTGATGAAAAAATAGCGATATCGATTCCCAATTCTTGTAAATCAACAGGAATTTTGCCAACAGCCTGCGTGATATCCGACATCACAGGCACATTGTTGGAATGCGCGATTTCGGTTATGGTTTTTATTGGATGAATTAGACCTGTCTCGTTGTTAGCGAGCATCATGCAAACCAAAATCGTGGAGGGTTTTATGGCCGCTTCCAATTCAATCAAGTCAATATTTCCTTGCCTGTCCACATCCAAATAGGTAACTTCAAAACCATCTGATTCCAATGCTTCCAAAGTATCTAAGACTGCTTTATGCTCTGTTTTGCAGGAAATTATATGATTCCCTTTATCGCTATTTCTTTTACAAAATCCGAACAAGGCCAGATTGGCGGCTTCCGTAGCTCCCGATGTAAACGTTATTTCGGTTGCCCTACAATTCACCAGTTTGGCAACTTGATTTCTAGCAGTTGCTACTGCGTCTTCAGCATGCCAACCAAAAGAATGGTCGCTGTTCGCATTGCCAAAATTTTGGGTAAAATACGGCAGCATGGCCTCCACTACCTTTGTGTCGGTGGGTGTGGTCGCATTATAATCCAAATATATTTTTTTAGTAAGAGACAAATTATAATCGTTATGTTTTGATATGCATAACGCAATTTAATAAGAATCATCTAGCTTTCACTTATGTTTTTCAAACCATTAAGAAATAAAATCAAATAAAATTTTTGACACATTTATTATTAATCGTAATATTGCAATATACAAATAAGACAATGGGCTTAGCCAAAACAGAAATATTTACGGACAAACAAAACGAGATTGCACAATACGCGAAGGTGTTCGGACACCCTGCCCGTGTCGCCATTCTTCAGTATTTGTACAAGCTGAACGCATGTGTTTGCGGTGATTTGGTAGATGAAATTGGTTTGGCGCAACCCACTATTTCTCAACATTTAAAGGAGTTAAAAAACTTAGGCCTCATCAAGGGAAATGTTGAAGGAACCAGCGTTTGTTACTGTATTGATGTTGATAATTGGAAGAAAATGAAAAACGTAATGTCAGATTTCTTGAATCAAGATCTCAACCAAAAGGATTGTTGTTAAAAAAATTTAATATCATTAATCGTAATATTGCAATAAATATAGGGATATGAAATTAGAAGAAGTTAAATCAGTATTGACCCAATTGGACACCATAGCGTTTCAATTACCGAATGGGGATTTGGTTCCCAATCATTTTCATGTGACCGAAGTAGGTAAAATCACCAAGCATTTTATTGACTGCGGTGGAACAGTTCGAAACGAGGAGGTGGTCAACTTTCAACTTTGGAACGCCGATGATTACGACCATAGACTTCATCCAGAGAAATTGGTCCATATTATAGAATTGTCCCAAAAAACGTTGGGCTTCGGCAATCTAGACGTAGAAGTGGAATACCAAGGGCAGACCATTGAAAAATTTGACCTTGATTTTGACGGAACCAACTTTCTATTGACCACCAAACAAACGGATTGTTTGGCCAAGGACAATTGTGGTATCCCAACCGAAAAGCCCAAAGTAAAGTTATCCGAATTACAAAACACACAAACTTGCACTCCAGGTAGTGGATGCTGCTAAAACCCAACTTATGGCACTTTTTGACAATTTAAACCAATTTGTTTCCGATTTGGATACAACATCCATTGCTGCGGAAAGAAAACAAACCTTATCTCCTCTTGTGGAGTATATTCAGGAAAAATTGGATAACGACCAACCCATCCGACTTAATTTTATCTGTACCCATAACTCGCGAAGAAGTCATTTATCACAAGTTTGGGCGCAGACCATGGCATCTTATTTTGGGATTGATAATGTGAGCTGTTATTCTGGGGGAACAGAAGCCACTGCCCTATTTCCGATGGTGGCTTCAACTTTAGCAAGCTGCGGGTTTGAAATAAACATGCTCTCCGAAGGAAAAAACCCAGTGTATGGCATCAAGTTTTCCGAAAACGAACACCCTGTCATCTGTTTTTCCAAACGAATGGATGATGATTTCAACCCAAAATCAGATTTTGCGGCCATTATGACCTGTTCCCAAGCTGATGAGGGCTGTCCGTTCGTTCCCGGTGCAGAAAAACGCATACCTATCACCTACGACGACCCCAAAGCATTTGATGGCACACCGGAACAAGCCGAAAAATATAAGGAGCGAAGCTTACAAATCGCAACTGAAATGTTTTATGTCTTTTCCCAAATTCAGAAATAATGGCGATTAAAAAATTAAGCTTTTTAGATAAAAACCTTACCCTTTGGATTTTTGTCGCCATGGCGGTAGGCGTCGGAATCGGTTATTTTTTTCCAAGCTTCCCCGATTTCGTCAACGAATTCAGTAGTGGCACAACCAATATCCCCATTGCCATCGGGTTGATTTTAATGATGTACCCACCATTGGCCAAGGTAAAATACTCCTTGCTCCCAAAGGTTTTTAAAAACACCAAAATTCTTTCCATCTCACTTTTTCTGAATTGGATCGTGGGACCTGTTCTGATGTTTGCACTGGCCATAATCTTTCTGCGGGATTACCCTGAATATATGGTCGGACTTATTTTAATTGGTTTGGCTCGTTGTATTGCCATGGTTTTGGTGTGGAACGATTTGGCCGAAGGAAGCAGTGAATATGGTGCAGGTTTAGTGGCCTTAAACAGTATTTTTCAGGTTTTTGCCTATAGTTTTTATGCTTGGATCTTCATCACCGTACTCCCACCCTATTTTAGGTTTGAAGGTGCTATTGTTGATATATCCATTGGCACTATCGCAGAGAGTGTGGCCATTTACCTAGGGATCCCTTTTTTAATGGGGATTTTAAGCCGCCAAATTTTGGTGAGACTTAAAGGTGAAGCATGGTACACCAAAAAGTTTATCCCAACCATTTCTCCCATTACCTTAATTGCCCTTTTGTTCACGATTGTGGTTATGTTCTCGCTAAAAGGTGAATTGATTGTGGAGATTCCTATGGATGTATTGATCATTGTAGTTCCATTGTTGATCTATTTTGCTTTGATGTTTATTATTGGTTTTTTCACCACAAAAGCCATGGGGGCCGAATACGACAAAACTGCTGCAGTCGCCTTCACGGCCGCGGGAAACAACTTTGAGCTGGCCATTGCCGTTGCCATTGCTGTTTTTGGTTTGAATTCCGGACAGGCATTTACAGGGGTAATTGGGCCATTGGTAGAAGTACCAGCATTGATTTTATTGGTAAAAGTTTCATTCTGGTTAAAGAAAAAATATTTCACACCTAAAAAAGTAGAAGTCCAAGGTTAAATCACCATTTTAAAAATTCATGGAGTTTAGTAAATTCGACTACACTAAAATTTCAAACAAACTAAACTCATTATGACTAAAACAATAGCTTTTCTTGGATTATTGGCATTACTACTGTCCTGCAATTCAAAAAAGGACAATACCCAACGTGAACTTGGCTTGGTTTACAATGTTTTAAGGGATTTTGACATTGAGAACTATGAGATTTTTTCAATGAACCTCGATGGGTCCAACAAAAAAAACATTACCGACCTGTACCCTGTGGATTGGACCTATTATTCTTATGAAGATACCTTGTATTTTATTTCTGATAGAGGAGCGTGCAAACGTTGTTATTTTTTGTACAAAAGCAACTTTAATGGAGAAAACGTTCAAAAAGTTAGTGATCTGGAGTTGGCTGATAGCTGGATGAGCAGCAGAAAGAATGGCACCGAACTTATCGTAAAGCCCAAGCTGATAACAGAATCTACATTTTACATTCTAAACCAAAATGGAGAGATCATAGATCGATTGGACACAAAACTAGCTTTTGCTGCTGACCCCTTGTTTGTAAATAATGGAAAACAAGTCGTTTTTAGAGGCGGAAAAACAGTTCGCAAAGAGATTAACGGTTTTAATGAAGAGCTTTACATTATTGATGTGGATGGAAAAAATCGAAAGCAACTTACTCATTATCCCGAAAAAGACTCTACCGCTGGAAAGTATGAGTATAGGGCCGGTGCCCCAAGACTACACCCAACCGAAAACTTTGTTACATATCAAAGTAAGCAAAATGGCAAGTATAGTTTATATGCCGTTAGTTTGGATGGGAGCAAAACATGGAAGTTGACAGAAAATGCTCAAAACGAGGGTTGGCATGATTGGAGTCCCGATGGCAAGTGGTTGGCCATTGAACTTTTCGACGATGAACAAACACAATTTCATATTGGCTTGATGAATTGGGACACCAAGGAAATGAAAATCTTGACCGACGATACCTTCAAGTATCAACAAGCTCCGAACTTTATCTACAAAGATTAAATTGTAGATTATACAAGTGCTTTTTATCTATAAAATCAATTTTTCTTGTCATTGGGGTAGGGTTTATTCCACCTAACTTGTTTATTTGGTAGAAATCGCACAGGGATAATTCTGCCCTGAAAAATTTTAAAAACCCCATACTATGAGAACAAAGATTTTTAGCAGTTTATTTGCCGTAATGACCTTATTTTTTGTAAGCTGCTCCGATGATGAAGGAAACGGAGGAAATCCACAAGGAACAGGCACGCTTTCTGTGCAAATGACCGATGCTCCTTTTCCTTATGAATTAATTGCAGAAGCAAACGTTACTGTGTATAAAGTAGAGGCTCGTCGCGTTTCCGAAGACGATGATGATGATGCCCTTACTACAAGCCCGTACATAACCTTGATGGAAGAAGAAATAGAAACAAACCTATTGGAACTGACCAATGGATTGACTCTTCAATTGGCAGAAATTGAGGTTCCTGTTGGGACTTATGATCAGGTTCGCGTATACGTTAAGGGCGTAAATGTAGTTTTAACCGATGGAACGGTTTATGAGCTAAAGGTTCCCAGTGGTGACTCATCCGGAATTAAAGTATTTATAGACCCAGGAATTACTGTAGTAAGCGGTTTATCTTCCGATTTATTACTGGATTTCGATGTAAGTCGCTCATTTGTGGCAAAAGGCAATATTAGCACAGCCGCAGAAATAAGCGGGTTCAATTTCAAACCTGTAATCAAGGCCAGTAATCTTTCCACTGCCGGTACACTTTCAGGAAATGTTAGCACTGTTGAAGAGGAAACTCAAATTGGCCTTTTTGGTGCACAAGTTTCTGTATTTGCAGCGGACACGCTCAACACTACTTCATTTACCGATCCAGATGGTAATTATGCCATTCTAGGTCTGGAAGCCGGTACTTACGAAGTAGTTTCCGAGTTTGATGGCTTTATTGCAAGTGATACCATAGAAGTACAAATAAATGCTGCGAACGTTACGACCCAAGATTTTATTCTTGAAGTAGATCCAGATGCAGCTACTGAAGAAGAAACAACAGAAGGCGGAAATTAATATCCCCGAACACAAACAAATTAAAGAAGAAAAAGCCAGGATATATCCTGGCTTTTTTATTAGAAATCATCTCTCTTTCATATGATTATCGACAAATTCGATTAAATCCTCTCCATGTAAGTTTTTTGCTAGTACCCTACCCTCCTGATTCAGTAAGAAATTGGCCGGAATAGTTTTTAAGCGAAGAGCATCCATAAACGGATTTTGGTCACCTTCCAAATGCGAGTAATGTGTCCACCGGTAAGCACCGTCTTTTTGTATGGCATTGTTCCAAGCAGTTTCATTACTTTCTAGGCCATACGCCAAAATCTGAAAACCTTTCTGGTTATATTTTTCCCAAAGCGGCACCAAAATATTCCTGTTTTCCAACCTGCAGGGTGCGCACCAAGATGCCCAAACATCTAGCAACACCAACCTTTGATTCTCAATCAAGGACTGTAACCGCACCTCTTGCCCATCTTTCATAGGAAAGAGTAAATCAGGAACTTGATCTCCTACCAAAATGGGTAAATTTTCCTTGTCGGCCATCGAACCCAACTCTTTAGTCCAAGGATGCTCCGGATACAGTGTCCTCCATTTTTCGGATTGATTGTACAGCAATTCAGCAATTCGCTCGTAGTTTCCTTCCGGGCTGGCCCAGCGAAGAGCGACCATTGCAGGGAAGAATTCATCAGTGTCATCTGCAAAGTCCATCAATTGCTTTTGGTATTCAACAAGCCTCTTTTCACGTTCCAGCAAACCTTCATCCGAAGCTTCTTTTATTGATTGATTTTTCAACTGTTTTTGATAGGCTTCCAAACGCAAATCCCTCAATTCAATCATTTTACCATTGATAAGCGAAGGCTCCTCCAACGAAAAAGAGGCCTGAAACTGGGATATCTTGGAGTTTAACTTGATGCTTTTGCCTGATTCATATACCAACGGAAAGTAATTATCCGTTTCAGGGTTTTCATTCAACAACTTATTCGGATACTTTTCTCCTTTCCGCTGAACCGCTATCTCCAGCAATACAGGAGCTTTCATTTCAGGTGGATTTATAAATTCAAAGCTTCCACTCTCATCAATTTGGGCCGAATCTAACACCTTACCTACAAAACTTTGGGCCACCCCATCAAATTTTTCGGGAACAACCACATATACCATAGGTTTCCAATCTTCGCCACCCTCCAAATCCATGGTCCCGGACAACCATGCTTCCTTGGAACAGGATTGCATCAAAAACAGGAAAAGCAAAGAGAATTTGAGTAAATTTTTCATGTCAGTAAAATTAACCAATTCCCCATTTGATATGATGGCTTTGGTCAACCTTAAAGATTAGGCTACATATCAATATGCATTTAATTGTTGCCATTCAGTTAGTTACCATAGAATAGCCCGACCAAACCAATATCTATTCAATCAATTAAAAAATGAAAACAAAATCAATTATAAATGCACTACTCAAAATTATCCCGGCCATAATTTTATTGCAGACCTTGTTCTTTAAGTTTACGGCAGCCCCCGAATCTGTCTACATATTTGAACAGCTACATATGGAGCCTTGGGGAAGAATAGGCCTGGGAATAGTTGAATTGATCGTAGCAGTTCTCATCTTGATCCCCAAGACAACTTGGCTTGGAGCTTTGTTGGGTATTGGTATTATGCTCGGGGCCCTATTTTCACATCTGACCCTATTGGGTGTGGTGGTCCAAGATGATGGCGGCATTCTTTTTATTTTAGCACTGGTTACCTTCATTTTTTGTCTGATTTTGACTTGGCAACGGCGTTTCGAGATACCATTTATCAAAAATTTGTTCTGAATTAAGTCCGCCCCTGTTCGATACAGCCTTATTTTTACTTTAAATTTTGAAAATGGACGAAAAGAAAGCATCCAACGAATTAACTTGGAGTGATTTTACTAAGGTAGAAATGCGCATTGGAACCATATTGGAAGCGCAAGTGTTTGAAGAAGCTAGAAATCCTGCGTATAAAATGATCATAGACTTTGGACCTATCGGAAAAAGAAAGACCTCTGCCCAAATCACAGATCTATATACTCCCAACGAACTTGTAGGGAAACAGGTGGTTGCTGTGGTCAACTTTCCACCAAAACAAATTGCCAATATGATGAGCGAATGTTTGGTTCTTGGTGGTATCGGAAAAAACAAAGAAATAACCCTCCTACAACCGGAACGAAATATTGAAAACGGCACCCGAATCGGATAAGATTTTATTCTGCTAATTCTTCCTTCTTCTCCGCGGTTTTGGACATGGAAAGGGAGGCGTAAACTTTATCCAAAATTTCGGGTTTGTCCGTAAGCACCACCAACGTATCATCAGCTTCGATAATGGTAGAGCCATTTGGTGTAAGATAGTTACCATTGCGTTGAATCATGGCGATAATGGCTTTCTTAGGAAAGTTCAAGTTTACGATTTTTTCCCCTGTGGCAGGACAAGCCCCACTGATGGTTATCTCTTTCATAATTGCTTTTGGATGTTCCGACAAGAGTTCATCCGTAGGAGAAAGTGGTTTGGCACTCTCGGGCAATCCCACATGCAACCATTTGGCCACAATGGACAAGGTACTCCCCTGAATCAATACAGAGGTTATCGAAACAAAGAAAACAATATTGAATATGATACTTGCCTTGTCGATGCCCGCCAACAACGGATACGTAGCAAACACAATGGGCACAGCCCCTCTTAATCCCACCCAAGAAATGTAAAACCTTCGTCTTAACTTCATTCGAAATGGCAGCAAAGAAAGCATTACCGCCAAGGGGCGTGCAACAAAAATCAAGAAAAGCGAAATTAACAGCCCTATTCCAATAAACGGAACAATCTGGGTTGGAAATACCAATAGCCCCAATGTAAGGAACAATACGATTTGCATGAGCCATGCCAGCCCATCGAACATTCGCATAATGGTTTTTTTATGAATCAGGTTTTGGTTGCCCAAATAGACGGAACATATGTAGATGGCCAAAAATCCATTTCCTCCAATAAAATCCGTTGCCGAAAAGGTAATGAACATCAACGCTATGGTCAATACTGGATAAAGCCCTTCAAAATCCAACTGTATTCTGTTGATGATTATCTTGCTCAATTTGCCAAACAGGAAACCGGCCGCGCCGCCCAATGCCATTTGTAGAAAAAACATGGGCAATACCGACAAAATATTCCTTTCCGGAAACTGCACTAGGGTCAAAAATGCAATGGTAAGCACGTAGGCCATGGGGTCGTTACTACCACTTTCCAGCTCCAACGTAGGCCTAAGGTTCTTTTTTAATGCCAGATTCTTGCCCCGGAGTATAGAGAAAACTGCAGCGGCATCGGTAGAGGAGACAATGGCGCCCAACAATAAACTTTCGTAAATACTGAAGTCAGTAATCAAATACACAAAATATCCCAAACCTACGGCAGTTAGTAAAACCCCAATAGTTGAAAGTACTATGCCTTCTTTAAGTACAGGCTTTACGGATTGCCAGTTGGTATCGAGACCACCTGAGAAAAGAATAAAGTTCAATGAGACCACCCCAACGAACTGGGCAATCTTTGGATTATCAAAATAAATACCTCCAATACCATCTGAGCCGGCCAACATACCAATGGTCAAAAACAGCAATAATGTAGGAATACCAAAACGGTAACTTGTTTTGCCCGCCAAAATACTGATCAGAAGAAGTACCGAACCTATTAAGATGATATTTTCAATAGTGATATTCATTTTAGGCAGGCTTTCTAGTTTGAGGTAATTATTATAAAATATTTGAAGAATAGCTCCTTATAATATAGATACATCTTTCAAAAAGCGAAGTTAACTCAATTTGTCCGATATGTGAAGGGGTAAAATACTACCATTATCCTCAAAATGAGTATAAAAAATATTGATTTTGAACAAATTGACCCTAATTTATCCCAACTTGAATTAGTCTGTTGAAACACAAAAAAGAACGTTTAACTGCATTTTTACGATCAACCCGGTGTTAAACACCTAAAAAATATTCGATGAAATGCACTTTTTAGTCGTTAAAAGTAAAAACCTGTGAAAAATTGATAAGTATTCACCATCAATCTTTTTGATCTTTGCTATGTATTAACCCCCAAATCTATACATCATGACACGTTCAACTTTTTACAGCCTAATTGTTTCAGTTACAATACTAGCCGGTCAAACTACATTTGCCCAGGCAGACGAAAAAATGATTAACGACACTATGGACGGAAGCGTTTCCACCATTGATGGGTACGTTCCTTCCATGTCCATTACCAAAGATGGTAAAACCGCCTACTTTAGCAAGGGTACTTATGAGAAGCCACTTTACGGTGTGTTTTCTAAAAAAGAATTGATTTATCACGTTTATCGCGCCGAGAAAGTTAACGGCGAATGGACCAACGTTACGCAATTGGAGGTATGTCCTAAACATTATTCCGCGAAACACCCAACGGTAACCGCTGATGGATCTCGATTGTTCTTCGCTTCTAACATGAAAGGAAGTTATGGTAAATATGACATTTACGTAGCCGATATCGCCGTTGATGGAACTCCAGGTGTATCCAAAAACCTTGGCCCCAAAGTAAACACCAAAGAAGATGAGCTCTACCCTAGCATTTATAATGAGACCTTGTTGTTCTTTGCTTCTGAAGGGAGAGATGGTTACGGTGGATTGGACCTTTATGCCTCACAGGTGGTAAAGAACACGCTTACCACATCCGTAAACTTGGGTGCCCACATTAACAGCAACAGTGACGACTACGCCATTCAATTGAGCCCAGAGAAGAAAATGGGGTTTGTAGTATCCAATAGAGGATTCAACAATACTGTATCACAATATACTGTGGCATATGGACGTTCAAGTAATCGGGATCAGTACAACGATGTTGCTGATGGAGGTACAGGACTCCAAACTGTTATGAACGATGACACCAACGAATATGCAGGTGCATCTTTCCAAGACGAAGAATAGAATACATTAAAATAAAATACTTATTGAATCGGTCAATAAACCTGAAGTGTCTTGTGATGCTGTTTCATAGCCGAATTTTGAGACACTCATGACCATGATAAGAAAGACAGGGGGAAACTGACAGACTATCATAGAAAGCGGGTTGTATTATTTCAATCTGACCGATTTACACCAAGAATAGGATGCTGATGGGACGGCATCCTATTTTTTTGTTTAAAATTCTGATATACAATTAATTGAGAGCAAATCACACTACCCCTTATCCTACTATTCTGAATTAAAAGGTTTCACCAAAAGTGCATTTGAACGAAAACCACTACAAAAATTCTGCTCAATAGTTAAAAAATTCTAAATTCACTATTGAAATAATACAATCCCAAATCTATTAAGTCATGAACAAGAACTACAACACAAGAAAAAAAGGCGTCCCAAAACCTCTTTTCACCTAACTTTTTTGATGAGGTAAAACCTCAACTCAACACAAATTTTAGCAACCAATCCCATAAGGGATTGTACCCATTTTTGAAGTAAACTTAAATGGAACATTGATTGGTATAGCTTTTCCCAAAGGCAA
This sequence comes from Muricauda brasiliensis, assembly GCF_003057865.1. Classification (NCBI taxonomy): domain Bacteria; kingdom Pseudomonadati; phylum Bacteroidota; class Flavobacteriia; order Flavobacteriales; family Flavobacteriaceae; genus Allomuricauda; species Muricauda brasiliensis. The sequence continues at coordinate 50,744 of NZ_QBTW01000014.1, forward strand.
TACGGTTAGTTTCAATATTAGTTTATCCCAACTTCAACTATGCGGAGAAGGACTCCCATGTCCAAAAACTTAACCTACAGAACAAATGATGTAACAGTATTAATCCCCCAAATCTTTCTTATCATGGAAAAAAAACCATTAAAAATTGCCATCATCGACAATGATGGTACTATCGGCGGCATTTACAATCAATACTTTGAAGAAAACAATCAGTACGAACTCCATGGAACCTACAGTTCCGTACACGAGCTCTTATCCAATTTTGGACGTAGCCATCCAGATATTATAATCTGTGAAGCAATGCTAAACGGTATTTCAGGCATAGATGGCCTTGATTATTTTTACCGAAAAAACAAAGACCTTAAGGTATTGATGATGAGTAAAATGAACGATTTCAAACTCATCAAAGAGGCTTTTAAAAAAGGAGCGAGTGGCTACCTTATCAAACCGATAACCAAGGATAGATTGTTCAATGCTTTGGAGGCACTTGACCAGCATGGAATTGCTTTGGAACTGGATGTAGCGAAAAAAATCATCGACTCGTTCCAATCAAAATCTTTTGAGGCTTTTTCCAAAAAGGAGAACGAAATCATAGAGCTCCTTACCCAAGGATTCACCTATAAAATGATTGCGGACAAGCTTTTTGTTACGCCCAGCGCGGTCAATTTTCACATTCAGAACATTTATGTTAAACTGAACGTAAATTCAAAATCAGAAGCTTTACGGAAGCTCAAAGAAATGGAAATGCAACAGTTGAACGCGGCATAAGTTGAAGATTCCACTAAACAAAAAACCCTGACCAAATGGTCAGGGTTTTTTTTATCTATTTAAAGTAATATAAATTATTTCACTTCTTCGAAGTCAACATCCTCTACGTTATCACCTTCGGATGCACCGTTGGCAGCACCATCACCACTAGCTGTATCTCCCGTAGCACCCGCAGCACCACCCTGTGCTTCAGCTTGCGCTTTGTACATTTCTTCGGAAGCAACTTTCCACGCTTCGTTGATTTTCTCCAAAGCAGGTGTAATGACCGCTAGGTCTTTACCTTCGTAAGCTTTCTTCAACTCTTCCAAAGCATCTTCGATTGGCTTTTTCTTGTCATCGGACAATTTATCGCCAAACTCGCTCAATTGCTTTTCTGTTTGGAAAATCATGGCGTCCGCCTCATTCAACTTATCTGCGGTTTCCTTCGCTTTTTTATCTGCATCGGCATTGGCTTCCGCTTCCGCTTTCATCTTTTGTATTTCTTCTTCGGTAAGACCAGAAGAAGCCTCGATTCGGATGTCTTGCGACTTTCCAGTAGCTTTATCCGTTGCAGAAACCTTAATGATACCGTTTGCATCAATATCGAAGGTCACTTCAATTTGAGGTGTACCTCTTGGTGCTGGTGGAATACCATCCAAGTGGAATCTACCAATAGTCTTGTTATCCGCTGCCATCGGTCTTTCCCCTTGTAGTACGTGGATTTCAACCGAAGGTTGATTATCTGCAGCTGTAGAGAACACTTGTGATTTCTTGGTCGGGATGGTTGTGTTCGCCTCAATCAATTTGGTAAACACGCTTCCCATGGTTTCGATACCCAAAGAAAGTGGGGTTACATCCAACAAGAGTACGTCTTTTACATCCCCTGTCAATACACCACCTTGAATAGCGGCACCAATGGCAACAACCTCATCTGGGTTTACACCTTTGGATGGTTTTTTACCGAAGAACTTCTCAACGGCTTCCTGTACCGCAGGGATACGGGTAGAACCACCTACCAAGATAATCTCATCAATATCGCTTTTGGACAATCCTGCAGCCTTCAATGCTTTTTCGCACGGGTCGATTGTTCTTTTCACCAAATCGGCGATTAATTGCTCAAATTTGGAGCGCGACAATGTTCTTACCAAGTGCTTTGGTCCTGAAGCAGTAGCTGTAACATAAGGCAAGTTGATTTCTGTCTGTGCAGAAGAAGACAACTCGATTTTTGCCTTTTCTGCAGCTTCTCTCAAACGTTGCAAAGCCATTGGGTCTTCACGAAGGTCCATATCTTCATCCTTCTTGAACTCTTCCGCCAACCAATCAATGATTTTTTGGTCAACGTCGTCACCACCCAAGTGAGTGTCACCATCCGTAGCCAAAACTTCGAATACACCATCGCCCAATTCCAAAATGGAAACGTCATGTGTACCGCCACCAAAGTCGAATACTACAATCTTTTGTTCAGTGTCCTTTTTATCAAGTCCGTAAGCCAAAGATGCGGCAGTCGGTTCGTTGATAATACGTTCCACGGTAAGGCCTGCAATCTCACCAGCTTCTTTCGTAGCCTGTCTTTGTGAATCGTTAAAATATGCAGGAACTGTAATTACAGCTCTGGTTACATCTTGTCCCAAGTAATCCTCTGCGGTCTTCTTCATTTTTTGAAGAATCATGGCAGACAATTCCTGAGGGGTGTACAAACGACCATCCACATCCACACGAGGTGTATCGTTGTCACCCTTAACCACTTTATAAGGAACCCTAGTGGCCTCCTTACTGGATTCTGAGTATTTATTACCCATAAATCGCTTAATGGAATAAATTGTTTTGTGAGGGTTGGTCACGGCTTGTCTTTTTGCAGGGTCGCCGACCTTAATTTCCCCACCGTCAACAAATGCGATCATCGATGGAGTAGTTCGTTTACCTTCAGCATTTGGAATTACCACAGGCTCGTTACCTTCCATTACAGAGACGCAGGAGTTGGTTGTACCTAAGTCTATACCTATAATCTTGCTCATCGTATCTAAAAGTTATATCTGTTTAAAATTCAATTTTGTTTCGCTCATAAAATGTCAATGATTATGCCACGACAGAGAATCTGACAAGGTGTCATATTATTGCCAAAACCTCTACATACCTTGATTCCGTTGAGGATACCATAATCAATATTAAAAACCCGCCCCCTATATTTAAATATTCGCATTTTAATCCCTTTTAGCTTCCTATATTTGAAACCATAAATTGAGTTTATGGAGTGCATTAGTGTGTTTGATATGCTTAAAATCGGCGTTGGCCCTTCCAGTTCCCATACCCTTGGACCGTGGCGTGCCGCAGAACGTTGGATTACCGAGCTTGAAGAAGAGCAAGTTTTTAATCATGTACAATCCATTAAGATATACTTGTACGGCTCACTTTGCCTCACCGGAAAAGGGCATGCAACAGATATTGCCGTAGTGATGGGGTTATTGGGAACAGACCCTGTAACCATTGATATTGACAGTATTTCAGGAAGTATTGACAGAATTAAAGCCGAAAACAAACTCAACTTTGGCAATAAACGAACAATACCGTTCAGTTTTACAGATGACATCATTTTCAAGAAAGAGTTCCTTCCCTTCCATGCCAACGCCATTAAGTTTGAAGCTGAATTGACCGGAAAGGAAACAACTTCCGAAACCTACTATTCCATAGGCGGAGGTTTTGTGGTAAAGGAAGAGCGCATTCATGCAAAGGAGAACAAAGAAACCTTTAAAACATTTCCTCATCCCGTTAAGACTGGGGATGAATTGCTACAACATTGCAATGCACAAGATAAATCCATCTCCACCATTGTGATGGAAAACGAACTATCACTAAGGACCGAGGATGAAATTGATAAGGGAATCAAACAAATCTGGAACACCATGTTGGAAAGCATGTACGTGGGCTGCCATACCGAAGGTAAACTCCCCGGTGGGTTGAACGTGAAACGACGTGCTTACGAGATGCATCAAAAACTTAAGGGCAATGTATCCTACTCCAATCCGCAGGAGTGGTTGGAAAGTATTCGGGATACAGAAGTCAAATTTCGACAGATTATTAAATGGGTAAGTTGTTTTGCCCTCAGCGTAAATGAAGTGAACGCCTCTTTGGGACGAGTGGTCACTGCCCCGACCAATGGAAGTGCCGGTGTAATCCCAGCTGTATTAATGTACTACATGGTCATAGAAAACCACGATGCCAATTTTGATGATGTAAAACAATTTTTATTAGTGGCGAGCGAAGTGGGAAGCATTTTTAAAAAAGGTGCCACTATCTCTGCAGCCATGGGTGGTTGCCAAGCAGAAATAGGGGTTTCTTCCGCCATGGCGGCAGCGGGATTAACAGAGTTGATGGGCGGCACTCCCGAACAGGTATTGATTGCTGCTGAAATCGCTATGGAGCATCATTTGGGTCTTACCTGCGACCCCATCGGTGGCCTGGTACAAGTACCTTGTATAGAACGTAATGCCATGGGGGCCATTAAAGCCATCAATGCAGCGGAATTGGCACTGGATACGGACCCAAGCGAGGTGAAAGTACCTTTGGATAAAGTAGTAAATACCATGTGGGAAACAGCAAAAGATATGAGCTCCAAATACAAGGAGACTTCTGAAGGAGGACTTGCGGTAGGTGTATTCTTGAGTGATTGTTAAAATGAATATACAACCATTAACATAAAATGATATAAAATGATCAACCTTAAAAATATCACATTAGGATGCGTCCTGCTCATTTCAAATTTATCTTTTTCACAAAAAATCAAACCAGAAGAGGTTAAGGCCACAATGAGGAAAGTTGCAGATTGGCAAATTGACCATTATCGGGACGCTTATACTTACGACAAACCTCACCATCCTCTAAATTGGACAAATGGCGCTCTCTACGTTGGTATGGTAAAGTGGGCTGCAATGGCGGAAAATGACAAATACTATGTATGGCTAAAAACCATAGGTGAATTGAACGATTGGAAGCTAAACGACCGAATCTACCATGCAGATGACCATACTGTAGGACAATTTTATTTGGAACTGTATAAAAAGTATAATGATAAAAAAATGTTGGACCCCACAAAAGAGCAGTTCGATTTTATTATGTTCCATCCGGCCAAAACTTCATTGAATTGGCGAAGCCCATACCATCAATCTCGTTGGAATTGGTGTGATGCACTCTTCATGTCCCCACCTGTTTGGGCAAAATTATACAACATCACAGAAGAGAGGAAATACCTTCATTTTATGATGGATGAATTCAAGGCTACTACCGATTTTCTATTTGATGAGAAAGAGAGTTTATATTATCGTGACGAAAGTTACATGGGTAAACTTGATAATGGAGCCAAAATATTTTGGTCAAGGGGCAATGGTTGGGTTTTTGCTGGCTTGGCAAACATTATGAGCGAACTGGAACCAGAGAGTTCCGAATATCTTTATTTTAAGGGCATATTTGAAAAAATGGCCGCCAAACTGTTGAAGATACAGACGCCTGATGGCCATTGGGCAATGAGTTTACTGGCACAGAAATTTTACCCTACTCCAGAAACAAGTGGCACTTCGTTTAATGTATATGGACTTGCTTGGGGCATTAATACTGGTATTTTGGATAAAGAAACCTATGGGCCAGCTGTTGAAAAAGCATGGAATGCATTGGTTAGCTACGTCAACGAAGAGGGAATGTTGGGATATGTTCAACCTATTGGTGCCGCTCCTGGAAAAGCATGGCCAGACAAAACCGAAGTGTACGGCGCAGGAGCCTTTCTCAGTGCAGGTTCAGAGGTGTATAAATTATACGGGGGCAAATAAAATCACTCTATCATACACCCCTCCTTACCCCGTGTATCGATTAAATAAATAATCTTCCATTCGCCATCAAAATTGATAAGTTGAAAGGAGTTGATGCCGCAATGGCTAAATTCCCCGTTTAGCCAAAATTCGTAACCCACCCAAGCGTTGGCCATGGTTCTATCTACCTGAATGGAAAAAGAAGTAAGCTTTTCCTCAAACTTCACGGTTTCCGGAATGCCCACAATGGATTTTAAAAATTTCGAGAATTCTTCGGTCCTAAAAAGGGTTTTTCCCTCTGGATTTCTTCCTGTAGTCTGAAGCACAATTTCATCGGCCACCGTACTTTTAATAATCGTCGAATCTTGTTCATGGAAACCTTTAAAGAAAGTTTCTATAACTTGTTTTATATGGGCTTCAGCTTCTTCATTCGATGGATTCGGACCTTGGGCATATACGAACGCACCCAAAGCAAATAATACTACACAACTGAACAGTTTTCTCATTTGATTAGTTTTTTGATTGAAGCCTAAATTAAACAAATCTCCTTACTTTTAACCATCAAATAGAATTACGATGTCTACAGCTAAAAAAGAATACAAGAGAGTAACCGTAAAATCGTTGGTGGATATGAAAAAGACCGGTGAGAAAATCAGTATGCTCACCTCTTACGATTACTCCATGGCCAAAATCGTGGATGGTGCCAATGTGGACGCTATTTTAGTGGGCGATTCCGCCAGCAACGTCATGGCGGGACACGAAACCACGTTGCCCATAACCCTGGACCAAATGATTTATCACGCGAGCTCTGTAGTAAGAGCGGCCAAAAGGGCACTTGTTGTGGTTGATATTCCTTTTGGAAGCTATCAAGGAGACTCCAAAGAAGCTTTACGCTCCGCTATACGAATCATGAAAGAAAGCGGCGCCCATGCTGTAAAAGTTGAAGGCGGCGAAGAAATAAAAATATCCATCAGCCGTATATTGGAAGCGGGCATCCCTGTGATGGGGCACTTGGGACTAACGCCCCAATCCATTTATAAATTTGGCACCTATACCGTGCGTGCCAAGGAAGAAGAGGAAGCCGAAAAGTTGAAGTCTGATGCTAAATTGTTGGAAGAATTGGGCTGTTTTGCCATTGTACTGGAGAAAATACCTGCAAAATTGGCCAAAGAGGTTGCGGAAAGCGTCTCCATCCCAATTATCGGCATAGGTGCAGGTAACCATGTGGATGGTCAGGTTTTAGTGGTTCACGATATGTTGGGGATGACGCATGAGTTCCATCCAAGATTCTTGAGAAGGTACTTGAATCTCTATGATGAAATGAGCGAAGCAGTATCTCAATACGTGAACGATGTAAAAAGCCAGAATTTCCCCAATGATGATGAATCATACTAAATATCAGTAAACAGTTGACAATCAACAATACCCCACACTCCACCCCCTCCAACCTTCAAATAATATTTGAAGACAACCACTTGATTGTGATTAATAAGCGGGTTGGGGACATTGTACAAGGGGATAAAACAGGTGATGATCCTCTAAGCGAAGTGGTGAAGCAATATCTCAAAGAGAAATACAACAAGCCCGGTAATGTCTATTTGGGCGTAGTTCACCGATTGGATAGACCCACTTCGGGCATTGTACTATTTTCCAAAACCTCCAAAGCATTGCCACGCCTAAATAAGATGTTCGCGCAAGGAGAAACAAAGAAATTGTATTGGGCGGTAGTGAAAAATACCCCTCCACAAGAAAGTGGAACTTTGACCCATTGGCTGGTACGCAACCCCAAGCAGAACAAATCGTACGCGCACGAAAAGGAAGTTCCCAACAGCAAAAAAGCTGTTTTGGACTATAAAATCCTAAAGAAACTCGACAATTATTCCTTGCTGGAAATTGATTTGAAAACCGGCAGACATCACCAAATTAGGGCTCAATTGGCCACCATAGACTGCACCATCAAAGGAGACCTTAAATACGGAGCCGACCGAAGCAATAAGGATGGAGGCATACACTTGCACGCCAGAAGCTTGACCATAACCCATCCCGTACAAAAAGAGCCAATTACTTTTTTGGCCCCTACACCGGAGGACCCAGTATGGAATGCCTGTATCAGCGAGTAAACTCCAAGGCCTTTTCCCTGATGATTTCGGAAACAGGTTTGTTCTGCAGATGACTTTCCAACCACGAAAGAATATCCAGATACAAGAACGCCCTTTTTTCGTAGGGGTGGTTTTCGTACTTCTTCAACTCGTTGTACAACTTTTGGAATTCTCCTTTTAAATCGGTCGGGTAGATATCCCCAAGGTTTCGCAAGAATTTGATCATTTCCTTTTGCACCTCGTGCAAATCGTTCATTTTCAGCAAGAACTTGTACGTACTTTTAAGCTGAACTTCCAAATGGTAGTCCATCCCCGCTTCATAATGTGCCACTAGGCTCAATACCCTTGCAAAGCACATCAAATCTTCTCGCATTTTCAGCTTTTTGTTGGAAATGATTTTTTTGAGGTAGGCAATACAATTCTTGTTATCTCCATTTCCAAAGTACAGACAAGCAATTTTGTAATAAAGTAACATAATGTGATGTTCATCTATTTGCTGTTTGTGTTTTTTGATACCGTACTCGATAATGTTCACCAAATAAATACCCTTATCAAAGGTCCCCTCCAAAAAATGAAGGTTCAATTTGTTCGTGTTGATGTACAAAAAGGCTAGGGAACTAATATTATCATTTTTTGGAAAACTGGAATCTTGAACTTGCTCTTCCAAGCGCTCCAAAGTTTGTCTGAACTGTGATGCATATTTCACAAAGAACAAGGACTCCAATAAATAATGGTTCCCTTTTAAAAAGAACACGGGATTCAACGGAATCATATGTTCGTTTTCGTAGAAAAGGTCCACCCATTTGCTTGCGTATTTGTAGGCTGACAAAAAGTCCTGAATTAAAAGACTATACCATAGATGTGCTTTGTACAGCCATAATTTTTCTCGGAAACCCAACTTTTCAATATCATATTTGGGCAAATGCTCGTCAAAGTAACCCTTTACTTTTTGAAGGTCCTCATCGCTGCGCACATATCCCACTTTCAGCATCATTCCGTACAACTGCAAAGAAAGATTGGAAAGTTTGCTCGTCATCACATTTTGTGCGGAAAGTTCCTTGGCCTCTACGGCAAGTTCGTCAGCTCTATCAGGTATACTGCGGGTAATGTATTGGGTTTCGATTACTTTTTCGAGCTCCACAATCTCGTAGGCCACATTCTTTTCCTCATTTTCAATAGCGAAACTTTTGGCCTTCTCTAAAATCTTCAAGCTTTGCTTGTACAGCCCCTTTTGATACAGAATAGTGGCAAAATCCAGTTGTTCGCGAATCTGGATGCGAACATTTTGGTTCACGGGGTTCAAACGTAAGCTCACCAAAATTTGCTTATACAAATGCGCTTTAAGGTTTGAGAGCTGTGATTTTTTGACAATGCCGCTGTCCAAAATTTGCTTCTCATCGTACTTTCGCATCTTATCCAAGAGATTAAAAAGCGCCAAAAACTTGGCATCCGTGTTCACCCCCAATCGACCAACATACAGTTTGAATTGGCGTTTTTCGGATTTGGAAAGCGATTTTACTAGCACAAACAGAGCATCCTGATGGGCATTTGTCATCGTAAAAAATAATATTTAAAATGTTGTTTTTCAGTTAATTAAATGCAACAAAAAGCAGTTTAACGTTGTAACACAAACTGAGCCACTTTTCATCTTCAACCTTGCTTTACTAATTTCGTTAGTCATAGAAAAAATCAGGTTGATATCATGGGTAAAGATAAGGTAGAAATTTTTGACACAACACTAAGAGATGGAGAACAAGTTCCAGGGTGTAAACTGGATACTGAACAAAAATTGATCATTGCCAAACGACTGGATGAACTCGGAGTTGATGTGATCGAAGCAGGTTTCCCCATATCCAGTCCTGGTGATTTCAAATCAGTGAACGAGATTGCAAAACTGGTCAAAAATGCTACCGTATGTGGATTGACCCGCGCCGTAAAAAAAGATATTGAAGTGGCTGCTGAAGCCATCAAAGACGCTAAAAGACCAAGAATACATACCGGAATCGGAACTTCCGAATCCCACATCAAATACAAATTCAACTCTACACAAGATAAGATTATTGAGCGTGCCGTTGATGCGGTAGCCTATGCCAAGACTTTTGTGGAAGATGTGGAATTCTATGCTGAAGACGCTGGACGAACCGACAACGAATTTTTAGCTCGAATTTGTGAAGCTGTCATAAAAGCTGGGGCAACCGTACTTAACATTCCTGATACAACAGGATATTGCCTTCCAGAGGAATATGGCGCTAAAATGAAATACTTAAAAGAAAATGTGACCGGTATTGATAAAGCCATTCTTTCTTGCCACTGTCACAACGATCTTGGTTTGGCCACGGCCAACTCCATTGCAGGTGTAATCAACGGTGCCAGACAAATTGAATGTACCATCAACGGTATCGGTGAGAGAGCCGGCAATACTTCTTTGGAAGAGGTGGTAATGATTATGAGACAACATCCACATTTAAATTTGGATACCAACATCAACAGTCAATTGTTGTGGGACACCAGCACCATGGTTTCCCAAAAAATGGGAATGCCAGTACAGCCCAATAAAGCTATTGTGGGCTCCAATGCCTTTGCCCATAGCTCTGGAATCCACCAAGACGGTGTAATCAAACGTAGGGAAACTTACGAAATCATCGACCCTAAGGATGTCGGTGTGAGCGAATCCTCTATTGTTTTGACTGCTAGAAGTGGGCGTGCTGCCTTGGCCTACAGAGCTAAAAAGGTAGGTTATGAACTTACTAAGCTTCAATTGGACACTGTGTATGAAAACTTCTTGAAATACGCGGACGTGAAGAAGGAGATTTTGGATGAAGATATCCACGAGATTGTTGAAACCAGCAATGTTGGAATGAAAAGTTTGGCGTAACACACGTATCGTATGACATTGAAAATTGCATTGCTCCCTGGAGATGGTGTGGGCCCCGAAGTGCTGGCCCAGGCTGTCAAATGCCTAGAAGCTGTTGAAGAAACCTTTAATCAACGATTTATATTTAAAGAAGCCCTTGTTGGTGCCATCGCTATCGACAAAAAAGGAACTCCCCTACCCGATACCACCCTAAAGCTTTGCAAAGAGTCGGATGCCGTGCTTTTTGGCGCCATTGGCGACCCTAAATACGATAACGACCCAGATGCCAAAGTGCGACCCGAACAGGGCTTGCTCCAATTACGAAAAGAACTAGGCCTTTTCGCTAATATCAGACCCGTCCTGTCACACCCGACTTTGTTGGACAAATCACCCCTAAAAAAGAAAGTGATCAACGGCACCGATTTTGTAATCTACCGTGAACTTACGGGAGGGATTTATTTTGGAGAAAAAAAACTGAACGAAGAAGGCACCAAAGCCTCCGACCTTTGCGAGTATACAGAAAAGGAAATAAGCCGTATTGCCCATTTGGCCTTTAAAGCTGCAAAAGGTAGAAAAAAGAAGCTCACCTTAGTGGACAAAGCCAATGTATTGGAATCTTCCAGGTTGTGGCGCAAAGTTGTGACACGAATTGGGGAAAGTTACCCCGAAGTAGCATTGGATTTTTTGTTTGTTGACAATGCGGCCATGCAGATTATCCTGAATCCTAAACAGTTTGATGTTATTTTGACAGAGAATATGTTCGGAGACATTATTTCAGATGAAGGCAGTGTTATCGGTGGTTCCATAGGTTTGTTGGCTTCAGCATCTATAGGCGAAGAAAATGCTTTGTTCGAGCCTATACACGGCTCATACCCACAAGCCAAGGGCAAGGACATTGCCAACCCCATTGCCTCTATTCTATCAGCCGCAATGCTTTTGGAGCATTTTGGACTGGCCGAAGAGGCCTGGGCCATCAAAAAAGCAGTGGACAAATCATTAAAAAAAGGAATTGTAACTCCGGATTTAAAGGAAAACAGCCAATACGGCACCAATCAAGTTGGTGATTTTATTGCACACAATATTGTAGATATTGAAGATGATACCCTTATGAACGATGAAAATATCGATTTGGGCAAATCGACCATTATATAGTTTCGCTATTTTCTTCAGTCTCCTTTGAGGATGTCAGCTCTTGAATGGTTTTATTGAACTCCTCTTTGAATTCGATAAACTTTTCACCAGTCGCCGGTCCATTAAAACCTGTGTGAATCTTCTTGACGTTTCCGAATTTATCAATATAAATGGTAGTAGGATATGACAGAATATGGTTCAACATCGGCAACTTCTCGTTGGCCTTTTGTTTGTTCGATGTCCCATACTGCGCCAATAGAATAGGATAAGGCACCTCTTCTCGCTCTTTTAATCGGTTTATTCCCTCGAAAGCCTTTTCCTCGGTTTTGGAATATTCAAATGCCAGTCCCACAAATTGCACATCCAAATCCGGATGTTTCTTAATAAAATCCACATAAAAGCGGGTCTCATCCAAACAATTAGTGCACCACGTGCCCATAATCTGTACAAGAACCGGCTTTCCTTGGAACATAGGGTCATCTAAACCTATCATTTGTCCGTCACTATTCGGGAAAGTGAAGTCAAATTTATCATAACCTTCACGTAAATAGGTGAGTTCATTTGAATCAGGAAGTTCAAAGGCTTCATTTCTAGCCCCTAGAAACTCCTGAATGGAATGTTGTCCGGAGTAAAACTTTCCGTCCAAAGTACTATCGGTTACTTGGGCCAAAAAAAGAAATACGTGGGAACCATCAAAAGCGGACAGTTTCATACTATCCCCTGTCACCACTCCTTCCAAATAGCGATAATCTCCTGTGTTTGTTCTAAAAGTTCCCTTTACCTCATTGCCGTTCTGCATAAAAATACCCTTGGCAGGGTATTCATCCTCCGTGTTTACTTTAAAATAGGTTTCCCAAATACCTGAAATGTTCACATCAGCTGGTTTCTCCACATCAAAACGGTCTTGCGGACCATGTACAGCCTTAAAGGGAACACTACGTTCCTTACTTTCCTCAACAAATTCCCCTGTGATTTCGGTAGCAGTGTACCTTCCTACTATATGACCTTCAAAAATGGGCATACGGATATCGATGGAGTCACCATCAAAGGTAAACTCATCAATCTCTACCACCTCTTCGGCATTATATACTTTCATTACATATCCACCTTCATCGTTTTGGGAAACTGTAAACTCAAATGGCAGCTTTTGCGACTCCGAAACTTCCATAGTTCCCAGCCAATGACCAATTTTAAGATTTCCTTTCCCTTCTTTTTTGCAAGAGGCCATAAGAATCAAAAGCCCCAACATTGCCAACCTGATTCTTCTCATAAAATGAAAGATTTTACCTAAATGTAGGGAATACATTTTAAAACAGAGCATTTCTATAGGTTTATGGTTATTATTATCGTTGAATCTGTTCCCCTATTGTTATATATTTGTGCCCTCTAAAAATGGGCTATGAAGATTTCTTATAACTGGTTAAAACAATTTTTACAAATTGATTGGGACGCTCAAAAAACAGGCGAACTGTTAACTGATCTCGGACTTGAGGTTGAGGGCATATCTCAATTTGAATCAGTTAAGGGTGGATTGAAAGGCATTGTAGTAGGACATGTTCTTACTTGTGAAAAGCACCCAAATGCAGATAAGCTAAAACTAACTACAGTAGATATAGGCCAAGAGGCACCGTTGCAGATTGTTTGTGGCGCCCCCAACGTAGCCGCCGGACAAAAAGTACCTGTTGCCACTGTTGGAACTACGCTCTACACCCCAGAAGGTGAAGCTTGGGTCATCAAGAAAGGGAAAATTCGTGGTGAGGTAAGTGAGGGTATGATCTGTGCCGAAGACGAAATAGGTGTTGGTGAAAGCCATGATGGAATTATGGTACTCAATGAGGAATTAATCTCTGGCACCCCTTGTTCCAAAGTTTTTGATATTGAAAATGACGAGGTTTTTGAAATAGGCCTTACCCCTAACCGGGCCGATGCCATGAGTCATTTTGGAGTGGCGCGTGACCTTAAGGCTGGTTTGGAGCAAAAAGAAATCCAAAAAGAACTCGTTACCCCTTCCGTAAGTAACTTTTCTATTGACAACCGCTCTTTAAAGGTAGACGTAGAGGTTATGGAAAGCAACCTTGCTCCAAGATATTGCGGTGTAACCATAAGTAATCTAGTAGTACAGGATTCTCCAGATTGGTTAAAAAACAGGCTAAAATCCATTGGATTGGCCCCAATAAACAATGTTGTGGACGTCACCAATTATGTGCTTCACGAACTGGGCCAGCCATTGCATGCCTTTGATGCATTTAAAATAAAAGGTAACAAAGTAGAGGTAAAAACTTTGCCAAGTGGCACCAAATTCACCACTTTGGATGGTGTTGAACGCGAATTGCACGAAGACGACCTTATGATTTGTGATGCGGGAACCCCAATGTGCATTGCTGGTGTTTTTGGTGGGCTTCACTCCGGGGTTACGGAACACACTACTTCCATATTTTTGGAAAGTGCCTACTTTGACTCTGTTTCGATTAGAAAAACAGCTAAAAGACATGGCCTAAACACTGATGCTTCTTTTAGGTTTGAAAGGGGTATCGATATCAATCTGACCAAATATGCCTTGAAAAGAGCCGCCTTATTGATAAGAGAAATCGCCGGCGGATATATCACTTCGGAAATTGTTGACTTATTCCCCAAAAAGCCACAGGATAGACAAGTATTCTTGACCTTCAATAAAATTCACTCATTGATTGGCCAGGAAATTCCTCAGGACACTATCAAATCTATTCTTTCCTCTCTGGAAATCCGCATCAACAATGTAACCGAATCGGGGCTTGGATTAACCATCCCAACCTATAGGGTGGATGTAACAAGGGAGGTTGATGTTATCGAGGAAATCCTAAGGGTTTATGGCTATAACAACATTGACTTCAAGGAGAAATTGAACGCATCCATTGCCAAAACATCTCGTTTTGAAAACTACAGAATCCAAGATGTGGTAGGAAACATGCTTGCTGCAAAAGGTTTTTATGAAATAATGACCAATAGCTTGGTTTCGTCTGAACTTACCACAGATGACAACAGTGCTGTTGAGATGTTGAATCCATTAAGTTCCGACTTATCGGTGCTACGCACCTCCATGCTTCATTCCGGACTTCAAACGGTAAGTTATAACCACAATAGGCAAAAAACTGACCTTAAGTTGTTCGAGTTCGGAAAAACCTATCACAAATTGGATGGGAAGCATACGGAGAAACAACATTTGGCAATCTTTATCTCAGGCGACCGCAGCCAGAACAGTTGGTCGGTGGCCTCTAAAAAATCAGAGTTTTTCTATCTGAAAGGTATTGTTGACAATGTTTTAGAGCGTTTAGGGTTAAGAGACATCGATACAAAACCATTGACCGAATCAGGTTATGCTGAGGGGATATCTTATATGAAGAACGACAAGGTCTTGGTATCGCTTGGTTTAGTGGGCAAGGCGGACATCAAAAAGTTTGACATTAAACAGGAAGTGTTCTTTGCGGACTTGAATTGGGATGCCATTCTGGAATCCGTAAGCACGCAAAATGTTTCTTTCAAAGAAATTCCAAAGTTCCCAGAGGTGACCCGAGATTTTGCACTACTGTTGGACGAATCCATCTCTTTCCAAAAGGTATACGATATTGCTTGGAATACAGAGAAAAAGTTGCTTAGAAAAGTAAACCTGTTCGATGTGTACACTGGAAAAAACTTGCCCGAAGGCAAAAAATCCTACGCTGTGAGCTTTACATTGATGGATGAAAAGAAAACGTTGACCGACAAACAAATCGACAAGATCATGGGCAAACTTTTGGCCCAGTATCAAAAGGAATTGGGAGCTGAACTTCGTTAAAATTACATCTGAGCTGGGAGGATAACGCTATCTATTTCATGGACCACACCTTCATTTTCCAGATTTAAGTCTGCAGTTGTAATCCTGGCTGTATTTCCCATGGGGTCGGTAAGCACAATGTCATAGCCGTCCAAGTGCGCAATAAGCTTTTTACCCTGCACCGTTGTAAAACTTGCCATACCATTGCCCCTGCCTATTGCACGCAACATACGGGAAGCAGTAAGTTGGCCTGCAACAATATGATAGGACAACAAAGACTTTAGGGCCCTTTTGTCCTCCGCCTTGATCAACTCGGCTATTTTATTGTTGGAGAACTTTTCGAAAGCAGCATCTGACGGAGCAAAAATGGTAAATGGTCCTGACTTTTGAAGCAAAGAGCCCAGTTCAGTTGCGTTTACTGCAGCCAATAAAATTTTATGATTATCCATTTTGCCCGTATACGAAAGTGCATTGGATGTGTTTTGAGCAGTGGTGTAAAATGACAATGCCAGACAAAGGCCTAGCAAGAATTTGGTTGCGGGGGTATTCATGTGGTTGGTCAAATTATAGGGCTTCTCTTAGTATGATTATACGATTAACTACCAAAAACGTCGATAAGATACACCTTTTTTTGCTTACTTGGTTCAATTAATTTTCACCCGTAATTCCATTTAACAGAAACTTAACGCCAATGTCCTTGGGGAACACATCAAATCAAAAATTCAATTCCTTAAATTTGAGTAGATTACTAAAAAATTGTATGATTTTGAGAGGAACAAATATTGAACACAAGCTTCAAAAAAGTAAAAATAAAAATGCGAGTAGCTTAGATATTTTGGACGAAGTACAACAAATTCTGAACAAACATTCCCTCAAGGACGAACAGATAAGTAAGCAATTGGGCTCAAAAAGCAACTTTCGCGAAAACGATTTTGATTTTGACCTATTGGAAACGGATAAAATATTCCACATTGACCAAATCAAGGAAATTTGTATTGATTACCGTTTACGATTTTTGAACAGCTCTTATTTTAAAGGTAAAATTCCACAAGAAGCGATTTCCAAAATCAAACAGTTGGAAGCAGCCCATAATACCGAAATAAAAGGTTTTAAAATTATGGCCCCCTCCAAGTTGTTCAAATTGGAAGATAAGGACGACCCATTGCTCTTTGCCCCTATCGGAAACGATTATTATTATCTAATCCACAAGTGGGGAAACGACCTTCACCCCTTGCGAAAATTGTTTGCATGGCCTTTTAAGAACATTGCCAACTTGGGATTGGTGGTACTTCTTATCAGCTACCTCGTTACCCTTATGGTTCCCGAAGGGCTCTTTTCCAAAAAGAACACGACGGCAGAGTTTTGGATCATCTACTTTTTTATGTTCAAATGCATTGCATCCATAGTGATTTTCTACGGATTCGCTTTGGGCAAAAATTTTAATTCCGCTATTTGGAAAAGCAAGTATTTTAATGCCTAGGCCGTTACGGCATACATTTTATCACGCTGTTCCTTAATGGACTTGTCGGACATGTAATCATCAAAGCTCAAGTAACGGTCAATAGCTCCGTTTGGCGTTAACTCAATGATTCTATTCGCCACCGTGTTCACAAATTCGTGGTCATGAGTGGTTAATAATATTGTTCCCTTAAAGTTTTTCAAAGAGTTGTTGAAAGCTGTAATACTCTCCAAATCCAAGTGGTTGGTGGGTTCATCCAACATAAGTACGTTGGCACGGAGCATCATCATACGGCTGAGCATACAACGAACTTTTTCACCACCAGAAAGCACGGTACATTTTTTAAGGGCTTCCTCTCCGCTAAAAAGCATCTTTCCCAAGAAACCGCGAATATATACCTCTTCCCTTTCCTCTTCGGTCTTGGCCCATTGGCGCAACCAATCCACCAAGTTGATGTCTTCTTGGAAAAAATCTGAATTATCCGCCGGTAAATAGGACTGGGTCGTGGTAACACCCCATTGAAACTTACCACTTTCTGGTTTGTGTTTATTGGCAATAATATCATAGAATGCAGTCGTAGCACGTGAATCTTTGGACAGAATAGCCACTTTATCCCCTTTGGCCAAGTTGATGTTCACGTCTTTGAACAACAAATCCCCGTCTTCTGAAGTTGCAGATAGTTTCTCCACATTCAAAATTTGGTCACCGGCCTCTCGTTCTCTATCAAAAATAATGGCAGGATATCTTCTGCTCGATGGTTTAATGTCTTCCACTTTAAGTTTGTCCAACATCTTTTTACGTGAAGTTGCCTGCTTACTTTTGGCAACGTTGGCGCTAAAACGCTGGATAAACTCATTGAGTTCTTTCGCCTTTTCCTCGGCCTTTTTATTCTGTTGGGCCCTCTGACGTGCGGCCAATTGGCTACTCTCGTACCAGAAGGTATAGTTACCAGAAAATAAGTTGATCTTTCCGAAATCAATATCGGCGATGGTTGTACAAACAGCGTCCAAAAAGTGTCTGTCGTGAGAAACCACGATTACAGTGTTATCATAGTTGGCCAAGAAGTTTTCCAACCAGTTGATAGTGTCGTAATCCAGGTCGTTGGTAGGCTCATCCATGATCAGCACATCGGGATTTCCAAAAAGCGCCTGTGCCAAAAGCACACGAACTTTGAGCTTGGAATCCAAATCGGCCATATTGGTATAATGCAAGTCTTCCGGAATACCAAGATTGGAGAGCATGGCGGCCGCATTGCTATCGGCGTTCCACCCATTCATTTCTTCGAATGTAACCTGAAGTTCACCTATTTTCTCGGCATTTTCATCCGTATAGTCCGCATATAGCGCATCTATCTCCTTTTTTATCTCGAACAATGGCTTGTTTCCCATTACCACTGTTTCCAATACAGGGTACTCATCATAGGCGTTGTGGTTCTGCTCCAGAATGGACATACGTTTTCCAGGCTCCAAGTGCACATGACCGGAAGTAGGATCTATTTGTCCCGATAATATTTTGAGAAACGTGGATTTTCCAGCGCCATTGGCACCAATAATACCGTAACAATTCCCTTCGGTAAAGGTTACATTGACCTCATCGAACAAAACTCTTTTGCCAAACTGTACGGATAAATTCGATACTGATAACATGCAACTATCTTTAGATTTTTTGCAAAAGTAGCTAAATACAAATGGTAATTCTAATTTTGGAATGCATATTTAAACGATGGAAAATCACCGTTTAACAACTTTTAACTACCCCTTAACAAGTTTAGCTTCTTGGGTTGCTTACATTTGAAAGTCAAATAGATTGGTATCTATATATGGTAAGATTTTTACTAAGCCTCACTTTTATTTCTTCAATTGTATCGTGCTCGGATACCCCTGAGAACAATTCCACTGTGTTTTTTGGTGGTGAAATTGTAAACCCTACAAGTGATTATGTGGTTCTTTACCACAAAGATAACTTTGTGGATTCCGTAAAGCTCGATGAAAAAAACCACTTTTCTTTTCAGCTCGATACCTTAGAAGATGGCTTATATCATTTTGACCACACGCCTGAGCTTCAATATGTGTATTTGAGAAAGGGAGACAGTCTTGTTGCACGCCTTAATACGGTAGAGTTTGATGAATCACTTGTGTTTTCTGGAAAAGGAAGCGAAATCAACAACTTTCTGATTGAAATTTTTTTACAAAATGAAAGTGACGAGGAACTGATAAAAGACTATTATAGTCTTGACCCGGAGGCTTTCAGCCAGAAAATCGACTCCCTACATAAGGATAAATTGGCCTTGTTGAACGAATTGAGTTCTGACGACCAATTGTCCCCCAAGGCTTTGGCCATGGGCAAGGCTTCCGTGTATTACAACACTTTTATTACCAAGGAAAAATATCCTTTCTATCATAAAAAGAAAACAGGGGAAGAAACCATACACGATCTCAGCAACGAATTTTACAGTTACCGAAAAGAGATAGATTTCAACAATAAGGATTTAACCTATTTAAAACCTTATTTTGATTTCATGAAATGGTATATAGGCAACGTTTCTTATATGACTTGCCTGGATGACTGTTCCAGTAATAAAAAACCTGTAAGCGACCGCTTGCATTTCAATCAACACAAGCTTGCCATTGTAGATAGCATTGTTGTTGAAAAGGAATTGAGAAACAACCTTTTCCGTAATATTGCCGTGGATTATTTAAAGTGGGAACATAATCCAGACAACGAATCCGTAGCTTTTATAGATAAGTTCAAGACGCTATCTACAAACGAAGAGCACGAACAAGAGATTGAGCTGTTATACAAGGGAATACAAAATCTTCAACCCAACAATACCATCCCGGATATTGCCGTTGTAAATTTCAATGACGAGAAAATATCATTAAAGGATTTAGCAAGCAAAAAAGAGAATACCGTCTTCTATTTCTGGACAGCGGGGCAAAAAGGACACTTTAGAAATATAAGCAAACACATTGCTGAGCTAGAAGGAAAATATCCGAATCATAACTTTTTGGGCATCAATCTAAGAACCAGCCACTCGCAGTGGAAACAACTCATGAGCGAGAACAATTTGGACAAGGAGAAACAATTCTACGGAGAAAATTTTAAGGAGCTACAAATGGCCATGATCATTGATGGTCTCAACAAATGTGTCATCACTAAAGATACCGTTGTGGTGGACGGCTTTGCCAATCTTTACACTTCCCTATAAATAAAAAAGCCCCAAACTTTAGTTCAGGGCTTCTTTACTTTTATTTTGATTCCTTAATTAGGAATTTCCTTTTTTGTAATCTTCCAAGAATTTGGCCAATCCAATATCGGTCAATGGGTGTTTCAACAATCCATCAATAGAAGATAATGGTCCAGTCATAACATCGGCGCCCAATTTAGCACAGTCGATTACGTGCATGGTGTGACGGATAGATGCGGCCAATATTTCAGTTTCAAAACCGTAGTTGTCATAAATCAAACGGATTTCAGCAATCAGGTTAAGACCGTCCGTTGAAATATCGTCCAACCTTCCCAAGAAAGGAGATACGTAGGTCGCTCCTGCTTTAGCGGCCAATAAAGCCTGACCAGGAGAGAAAACCAAAGTACAGTTGGTACGGATACCTTTATCTGAAAAATATTTCAATGCCTTTACACCATCCTTGATCATGGGGACTTTCACTACAATCTGCTCATGCAGTTCGGCTAGCTCCTCCCCTTCTTTGATCATTCCGTCAAAATCGGTGGATACTACTTCCGCAGAAACATCTCCATCCACAATATTGCAGATGTCCACGTAGTGCTTTAAAATATTATCCTTTCCTGTAATACCTTCTTTCGCCATTAGGGAAGGGTTGGTGGTAACTCCATCCAACACACCAAGTTCTTGTGCTTCCTTAATTTGGTCAAGGTTGGCAGTATCAATAAAAAACTTCATTTCTAAGTATTTATAATTTGTTCGCTAATACGTGTAAAATTACAACTTATAATGGTTGAGGAGTAACTTTTCGTAGACTTTGTCCGGTAAAATCTTCTTTAATCTAAGGGAAAACTTTTGTAAAAACGCTCCAACGGGGTTGTGCACCTTCGGTTTTTTCTGGTTGATAATTTTATAAACGGCCTCGGCTACCTGAATTGGGTCACCCCCACTATCCACATCCTCGTCGATTCCTTTAAGGGTTTGACCATATTTTTCTTCGTAGGCAGAACCTTTGATCACAGGGGAATGATACCTCCCAGATGCTATATTGGTAGCAAAATCACCCGGTGCCACATTGGTGATGGTTATGTCGAAATCCTTGGTTTCCATTCGCAGTGCCTCGGTAATAAGTCCCAAAGCGCCTTTTGTAGCGGAATAGAATCCCCTGAAGGGCAATCCCATATATCCAGCAATGGAAGTAATGTTGATGATAGTTCCCCCGCCTTGTTCTCGCATTTGTGGCAGAACGGCCTTCATCACATGTACCGGACCATGAAAGTTGGTATCAAAAACATGAAGTATTTCTTCGTGAGGGGTCTCTTCAATAGGTCCTGTAATCCCTACCCCTGCATTGTTGATCAACACATCGAGCCTATCCTCTTTGGAAATCACATAAGATACTGCCTTTTGAATGCTTTCCACATTCTTAACATCCAATTGAACAAGTTCAAATCCGTTAAAATCGGGGTAGTTTTTTGGATTTCGCGTAGTACCGTAAACCGTAAATCCCTTTTGGGTCAAATACGTTCCGATGGATTTACCAATACCTGAAGAACCGCCGGTGATCAGTACAACTTTTTTATCCATGATCATCTGATTTTTGGGTACAAAAAAAGGCAAGCTACCTACATCGCACCGCTACGACCGCATACCCTTGCTGCGTTCCCGCCCTGGGGGATTCTGCAGGAGCTGGTCGTGTAGGACTTGCCGGTTGCAAATATACGACCTTTTATATTTGTGGCAATCCCAATTGATTCTTAATTTCGGTGTTTTACGATTAACGATTTATGACACAAGCATTAAGAACAATGGGCAAACTTTTTTCCATAACCGGGGCATTGCTCTTCTTTTTGGCGTGCGGAGGAAGTGCCGACCCCGCCAAACACTTTTCCATTCAATTGGAAAACAAAGCCATACAGCAAAACCAACAAGTAGGTGTTGCACTAAAGAACAAAAAGGACATCGAAATTTCCGACCTACATTATTATATGGATGGAAAGGAACTGCCTGTTGAAAATGGAAAGTTGACTCTGGATCTCCCCACCCTAGGAAACAAAACCTTGGTCGCAAAGTTCAAAATCGAGGAAAAAACTGTGGAAGTTGAGAAGGATATGAGGTTGTTGGCCGCCGATGCCCCAGAGGTATATACTTATGAAATCGTAAATAGCTATCCTCACGATACGGGTGCCTACACGCAAGGATTGGAGTTCTACAATGGTACTTTGTATGAAAGCACAGGAAAAAGAGGGAACTCGAGCGTTAGAAAAGTAGATTTTGAAACAGGTGAGATTCTTCAGCAGATAGATATGGACAACACCATTTTTGGTGAAGGCATCACTATTATGAATGATAAACTGTACCAACTTACCTGGCAAAGTGGGATGGGTTTTGTTTACGACATTTCCAATCTGGAGAAAATCAAAAATTTTGTTTATGGCAAAAGTCGAGAAGGATGGGGCCTTTGCAACGATGGCAGCAAAATCTTCAAAAGTGACGGTACCGAAAAAATCTGGTTTCTTGACCCGGAAACCATGGAAGAACAAGGTTACATTGAAACAGCTACCAACAAATCCATTTTTAACATGGCCAACGAGTTGGAGTACGTCGACGGTAAAATCTATGCCAACGTGTATCAGAAAGAAAGTATGATGATCATAGATGCCTCTTCAGGGGCCATTGAGGGCGTTATTAACTTTGGAGGGCTCAAAAACAAGGTAAACAAGGGGCCGGAATGGGACGAAGGCAATTCTGTGTTGAACGGAGTGGCCTATAATCCAGAAAGAGAAACCTTTTTTGTGACCGGTAAAAACTGGGACAAGCTGTTCGAAGTCAAAATTCGCAAAAAAGAGTAATGAAGACCTATTCCCAAGTTTTTGATGTAGTCCCGAGCGATTTGGACGACCTGAACCATGTAAACAATATTCGGTATGTAGAATGGATTCAGGATATTTCAAAAAAACATTGGATGCACGTTACCTCAGAGGACGTGCAAAACTCCATGATATGGGTAGTCCGAAACCATAATATCACCTATCACAAATCCGCAGTGCTGGGAGATACCATACAGTTGAACACTTACATCAAAAGCAATAACGGGCCCATTTCCACACGGATTGTAGAAATAAAGAACAAACAAACCAACGAATTGTTTGTAAGCGCCGTAACAGAGTGGTGCCTATTGGATGTCAAAACTTTGCGCCCAAAACGGGTCCCGGAAGAAATCAAGGAGCTTTTCTTGCAGTAAACCTCTTACAATTTCATTAAGACGCTGTATTTCATCGAAATATAGTCCTATATCCTAAAATACCCTTGTCAAAAATTTTGTAACCGAGACAACAAATCGTAATATAGTAGTGAACCAAACATAAACCAAACCTATTTGTTGAACCTATTACACGCAACCTTGACCATCTTTACATTCCCTACTTTCCTAAATCCCAATACTTGTTGAAACAGGCATTTTTTACGTTTAAGCCTTTCAAAAAAATGAAATGAAAAATTACAGTTAAACCTGTTTTAACGATTTTTTAGGGAAAAGTGTAGGAAAATAGCCCATTTTAAGGTAAAACCCATAGTTTTTTTAAGGGAAAACTGCAATGAGTTTATTTTGTGCGTTAGTAACTTGCAATCAGCAAATTGCACATGGAATACACCTACAACATAATCGACTCCGATGCAACCTCAAAGCTTCAACTACAACTCTATTTGGAGGAGTACGAAGATTTGGTATGTGCAGGTGTGGACACCACGGCTTCCGCTGGACTCAATTCTATTTTAAAATATAATCCAGACTTGGTGCTCATCAACCTTGGTGAAGATGGTATGGATTACTTTCAGATGGTAACGGAGCTGAACCAATACATGCAAACGCTTCCCATTATAATAGGGTATGCAAAGACCAAGCAGTACGCTTACAATGCCATTAAGAGTGGTTTTTTTGATTATTGGATTCTACCACACAATGAGTTCGATGTGAGAAAGACAATACTCAGATTAAGAAAACTGTATCCAAAGCAGGATACTCCATCTACCATTTGCCTAAAATCGTATAAGGATTACAGGTATTTGGACACCAAAAACATCCTTTATCTTAAATCCGACAACAACACCACGGATTTCTACATGAAGGATGGTACCGTGATAAGTGCCTTTAAAACCTTGAAATCCTTCGAGGATAAACTTCCAAAGGATTTCATACGCGTGCACCAGAGCTATATTCTTAATAGTCGCTACGTTTCCCGTATCAATTATGGTAAGTCCATTTGTAGCCTAAATCAAGGAGAAGAAGAGGAACTTCCTTTTTCCAAAACATATAAGGACAAGGTGGACCAATTGAAAGAAATGCTCTCCAAAACAGTGACAAAAGCCCTTAATTAGCAAAATTCTTGCAAATTACCGCATAATTCTAACAGACTTCCTTAGAATACTACTCCCTTTGGATATATACCAACTTGGCTTAAAATGCCCTGTACTTTAGCTGCATAAACTTAATATTCATACCAAAACCTATCATTATGAAAAAAGTACTTAGCATTTTAGCAGTGGCATTATTAACAGTTGGATTCTACTCTTGTGAAGCCGAAACAGATGTACAGGATACCGAAGCTATGTTCGAGCAATTGACAGTAGATCAAAATGCAACGGATGATGATGATGCAAATGTAGATGGACGTGGCGATAATGAGTAGTAAATAATGCTTTCAGATACCATTACCAACTTAATAAAAAACATAATTTCAATTTCCATTCTTTCTGTGGTGCTATTCTATCACAAGGATGAGTCTTCTATACAAAATAAGATGGCTCCCATACATAAGAATGACCAATTAAATCGTTATCAAAAAAAGTTGCTTCAAAATCGGGTACATGCAGGGTTTTTAAAACACAGCGTAATCAGATTAGAGCAAACAGTCAACGATAGTCGAGAACTTTAAATTGATATTGAACATACAACTCAGCCCCAAACTTAAAAATTTGGGGCTTTTTTTGTTACCTTGGATATATAAACGAACCAAATCAGTTTGAAAAACGGAACCCTTATACTGCTTGTTATGCTCTTTTTGGGATGCTCCCAGCAAAAACCAAAAAAGGAAGTTTCCTCCAACCCCGAGGTAGATACCATTCAACAACTGTTGACTATTGCCAAAACTTCCAAGGAATTGTCCCTGGATAACCGTAAGGCTTATTTAAAAGATGCTGAAGTCAAAGTGTTGGCAATGACAGAGGACACCACCAAATTGGAGCAGCTTTCGCAAGTTTCGCTGGCCTATATGAAAATAAAAGACTCTTTGGGCTTTAGAGAATCGAATGCGGAACTCTTAAGATTGTCCAAAGAAGCAAAGGCCAACAGGATATTGGGGTATTCCTACTGGGATCTTGCCACATTTATGGAAAGCAAAGGTGTTATGGACAGTGCTTTTTATCACTACCAAAAAGCTTTGGAAAGTTTTCAGGAATTGCCAAAAGATTCCACTTCGCAATCCCTCAAAGCTAGAATGTTGTACGGTATGGCACGGGTTCAGGATTCGTATAAAGATTATTTGGGTGGAGAAATCAGCGCCACCGCCGCCATAAAAATTTTTGATGAGCTTGACGATAATTATAGGCTTTATAACACCTATAATATCTTAGGCATTCTTGCGAATGGTATGGGTGACAAAGAAAAGTCACTGAGTTCATACAATAAAGCCAAAGAATACCTTGATAAATCAAAAATTAAAAACAAAGCGGAAAACATTTGGCAAAACAAAAACAATATAGCTAGTGTCTATCTTAACTCCGGTGATTTCACCAAGGCTAAACAAGCATATAGTGAGCTACTTTCTGATGAAAATTTAAAAGAAAAACTTCCTGAGATATACGAAAAAGCTTTAGGAAGCTTGGCCTATTCCTTTCTCAAGGTTGATGGCGACACTGAACAAGCTGAAAAACTTTTAAGGGAGGCCTTTACCTTGAACTCTGCAACAGGAGATTTGTATGATAAAGCAAGGCTCCATTACTACTATGCTGAATTATTGGCCACCAAAGGAGATACCGTACAGGCCATTGCACAGGCCAATGAATCCTACTCCATAGCGCGGGAAACCTACAACAACGACCGTTCGTTGGATGCACTAAAATTACTGACGAAGCTTGATAACACCAAAGCATCTGCCTATGCCGAAGAATACTATCAATTAAATGAAGCCGTAAGCGAGGAAGAGCGTACCAAAAGGGACAAATTTGCACGAATACGATTGGAAACGGACGAAATTATCGAGGAAAACCAAATCCTGACCAAAGAAAAGCAGGTGTGGATATACTCCGCTATATTACTGATTATCTTCGGGATAGGGTTCATGCTCATGGTTTCGTTGTACGTAAACAACAATCAATTAAAATTTAAACAAAGACAACAGGAAAGCAACCAAGAAATTTACAACCTCCTACTTTCTCAACAAGGTAAGTTCGAGGAAGGAAAGCAATTGGAGCAAAAACGGATTTCCGAAGAACTCCACGACGGGATATTGGGTGAAATGCTGGGAATACGCCTCATTTTAAGTGGACTCAACGAACGTGATGACCCGGCTTCCATACAGCAGCGAGCTGGTCTTATCGAAAAACTGCAAGAGCTGGAGGAAGAAATCAGAACCATTTCACACGAACTGAACCATGCAGCGTACAAAAAATTTCATAATTTTATTGTGTCTCTTGAAAACATGATCGTGGAGATTGAAAAATCTTCGGGCATTACGTGTTCCTTTACTTATGACCCTGAAATACATTGGGACGATTTATTGGGGGACATTAAGATCAATGCTTACAGGATTATTCAAGAATCGCTGAAAAACTGTGTCAAACATGCCAAAAGTCAACATGTCACCATATCGTTCCATGCTATGGACGATAAGTTAAAGTTGATTATTACAGATGATGGTGTTGGCTTTGATGTAAACAAAAAGAAAAAAGGAATTGGCCTTAGGAATATTGTTTCAAGGGTCAAAAAAATAAAAGGAACTCTGGATATTGACAGTAAACGGGGCCAGGGAACTTCTATTAAAATTTTAATCCCCGCGAAATACACGGATGTAAAAACACCTGAAGAACCTAAATTAATAAATGCTTAGTTCCCCAGATACAATAATAGAACCTACCATGAAAACACTGAGAATATTGGCTATAGACGACCACGAAATGACGATGCTCGGGTATAAATTTATACTGGAGAGCATTAATTTTGACGGCTACAACATTATTGTGGATACGGCTACTTCCTATCATGCTGGCAAAAAGCTTATCGAGGATTCCGTGAATACTTTTCAGTATGATATTTTATTCTTGGATGTACAATTGTTCGCCCCGAACGAAGATCAACCCTACACAGGTGAAGATTTGGGTATTTTGGCGCGTAAGATCGTGCCAAGTAGCAAAATCGTTTTCATGTCCTCTTTTAGCGATAATTTTAGAATAAACAGTATCTTAAAATCAGTTGATCCGGACGGGTATTTGGTAAAGACTGATATTGACCCCAAAACACTTGAAGATGCGGTCAAGACCATAATGCTCGACCCACCTTATTATTCTTCAAAAGCTCTTGGTGCCATTAGAAAGAAAATGGCCAATGACATAGAAATTGATGAAAAGGATAAACAGATATTGTATCATTTGTCCAAAGGAACCAAGAACAAAGATCTTGAGAAGTTCATCCGGCTTTCCCCCTCTTCCATTGAGAACAGAAAACGCCATTTAAAGACGCTATTCGGAACAGAGAACGAAAATGACCTAGCCCTTATATTGGCCGCAAAAAACAGAGGTTTTATTTAGTGATCACTTTCCATAAAAGGGACCGCAACCCAATTTTGTCGTTCATTTTTAATTTTTTTTTCAAAAAAATCTTACAAACAAGGGGAAATCCCCAGAATTTTTAAGGATAATCTGCAATCCCATGCAAAAGATTCATCCTAACTTTATGTTGAAAGAATATAAGAATTCAATCAACACCACATGTCATCTTCAAATAGATCAAAAAAAAATTATAAGTACGCTGGTCCAAAAACCTATGAGGCCACAGATGGACTGGACGATTTTCTTAGAGTTCTGGAAAAGTATTTTTTTGCGACTGCAAAAGTAAAGTGCAAACACGATTCCCTAAACAATAGAACAGATCTTATTATAGATTTGTTTCACAATTTTGGGATTGCCGAATGCTTAAGGCATTTCAACAATGGCGATTGGGGCGGGTATAACTTTGCCGAAGAAAGCCGTTCCAACATTTCTTCATCTCTTAACATAGCACTTCAAGTGCTTAACCAAAAGAGTGCCTATCCAACTGATATTATGGAGCTTTCGATGCATTTTAAAGATACTTCAATAATCATTTCAAGATTGTACAGACATAGTATTCCCGAGCATGCAAGCAATATATTGACATTAGTCGGCAAACACTTTGTTTATTTTACCAAAGGATTGACTGAAATGCCTTATGAAATTTTTGTACCGGTTTTTGAGGACACATCCATACAAGACGACCCTTTCAAGGTAAATATAGAGACCTGCTATGATAATTACTGGGGACTATATTTTGATAAAGGGAACCAAGAGCATGAAGCCTTGATATATTCCCTCCACCAAAAGAGATTTTACGAGGAAAGCATATTCCTTTTCGAATAATATTCCACTAGCAAATACTAAGCACTGAACAAAGGTCGCGACTTCATCAAGTCGTTGACCTTTTGTTTTATCTCGGTAATCTTTTTATCGTTCCCAGCATCGGTGATGATTTCATCAATAAAGCCTACTACTGTCTCCATATCTTCCTCTTTAAGACCTCTAGTGGTAATAGCAGAAGTACCAAAACGGATTCCAGAAGTTATAAAAGGCGATTTATCATCAAAAGGTACCATATTCTTGTTTGCAGTGATGTCGGCTTTAACCAAAACTTCCTCCGCTTCCTTACCAGAAATATTTTTGTTTCGAAGGTCTATCAACATCATATGGTTGTCCGTACCCCCAGAAATCACTTTGTAACCCCTGTCCATAAACGCTTTGGCCATAGCGGCAGCGTTCTTTTTCACCTGAACCATGTAGTGCAAGTATTCATCTGTAAGTGCTTCGCCAAAAGCAATGGCCTTGGCAGCTATGATGTGCTCCAATGGACCACCTTGATTCCCTGGGAACACCGCCAAGTCCAATAAAGCTGACATTTTTCTCAGGTTTCCGTTCTTTAGTTTGATGCCGAATGGATTGTCGAAATTCTCACCCATCAAAATAAGACCTCCACGCGGGCCACGCAGAGTTTTGTGCGTGGTGGTGGTAACAATGTGACAATGCGGAATAGGATCGTTCAAAATACCTTTGGCAATCAAACCTGCAGGGTGCGAAATATCGGCCAACAAAATAGCTCCAACACTATCGGCAATCTCACGGAATCGTTTAAAATCCATATCCCTTGAGTAAGCGGATGCACCGGCAATGATCAATTTGGGCTTTTCCTTGTCCGCAATCTCTTGAATCTTATCATAATTAAGCATACCGGTCTCCTCATCAACCCCATAAAAAACAGGATTATATAATTTCCCAGAGAAATTTACGGGTGAACCGTGGGTCAAATGCCCTCCATGGGACAAATCGAAACCTAAAATTTTATCTCCTGCGTTAAGACAAGCGTGGTAAACCGATGCATTGGCCTGTGAGCCAGAATGTGGTTGCACGTTAGCATATTCAGCTCCAAAAAGCTCCTTGGCACGATCAATGGCCAATTGTTCCACTTGGTCAACAACTTCGCAACCGCCATAATAGCGCTTTCCAGGATATCCTTCGGCATATTTGTTCGTAAGCACGGAGCCTGCGGCCTCCATTACTTGCGGACTTACAAAGTTTTCGGAAGCTATTAGTTCAATACCCTCCAACTGTCTTTCTTTTTCTTGCGCTATAAGTTCAAAAATCTTCTGGTCTCGTTGCATGTTGCCCATTGTTTAATTAAGGGCGTAAAATTACAAATTGAAAGGGGATTTCCATCTATAAAAATAGTGCTGGAACATTATTTTATTAAACGACAATTAACAATTCTGTGAAAAAGTTAAATCTTGTACAGTCCGTCATTTCAAAAGGGTTTTTATTAAAAATATACTACAATCACCCCTTTTTCGTTTATAGGAAGAGGATTTTTGGCACAGCTATTGAATTCCACATAACAACCATAAAGTTGACCCAAATGAAAAAACTTTTACTCTTAACCACAGTTTTAGTTCTTGCTGCATGCGGCGGTGTAAAGAAAACCCAAGAGGCCCTAAACACGGGCAACTATGGGACTGCCATGAACAAGGCCATTAAAAACCTTGCGGAAAACAAGACCAAAAAAGGGCATCAGGAATACATATTGCTACTGGAAGAGGCTTTTGCCAAGAATGCTGCAAGGGAACAACAGGAAATTGCCTTTCTTCAAAATGATGGAAACCCGGCCAATTTGGAGACCATCTACAATAAATATTTACAGTTAAAGCAGATTCAACAACGTATACGTCCATTGCTGCCATTGTATATTAATGATGAGGGGAGACAGGCCGAGTTCAAATTTGTAAACTATGACAATCAAATTTTGAACACCAAGGATAATCTTTCCGAACATTTGTACCAAAATGCCTCGAACCTATTGGCATCTGCCAAATACAAAGCAGATTATAGAGCGGCTTATGACGATTTAAAATATTTACAGGAAATAAATCCAGGCTACAGGGAAACTGTATCCAAAATGGATGAAGCCTATAACAAGGGGCTCGAATTTGTAAGGGTGGATATTGCAAATCAAACACAACAGATAATTCCAGAACGTTTGGAGGCGGAATTGCTGGATTTTAATGCCTTTGGAATTGATAACTTCTGGCTACAATACCATACCAATCCGTTGGCCAATGTAAAATATGATTATGCGATGAATCTTGATTTTATGGAAATCAACGTATCGCCAGAGCGTATCAATGAGACACAAGTAATCAAAGAAAGACAAATAAAGGATGGTTGGGAATATCTTTTGGATCGTGAAGGCAATGTGGTAAAAGATAGCTTAGGGAACAAGATAAAAATTGACAAGATGCGCACGGTAACCTGTAAATTGTTTCAGTTCACACAAACAAAGACCGCACAGATTGGCGCCAAGATAAGTTTTACAGACTTGCGAAACGGGCAGGTAATCAACTCCTACCCCCTATCCAGCGAATTCCTGTTCGAGCATATTTTCGCCAATTATCAAGGTGATAAAAGAGCTTTGGAAGACGATTTAATGTTGTACCTGAATGCAAGGGAAGTACCTTTCCCTTCCAACGAACAAATGGTGTACGATGCCGGTGAAGACCTTAAATTGCGACTCAAGAGCATCGTCTCAAAATATCAATTCAACTAAAAGATTGTGTCACATCGAGCGCAGTCGAGATGTACTAAGTTCTCGACTGCGCTCGAACTTACATACATTCCTTTTACTATAAATACTTGGTAAAGTCCGTATCTGAAATGGCACCATGCGAAGTATGAAAGACCACTTCTCCTTTTTTAATCACCAATAATTGGGGGGATTCGTGCCGAACTTCAAACTTATCTTCGATTCTATTGGACACATCTCTATGATGCTGTATCGTTAAAAAATAGAGGTCGATATCCAAATCCATATCATAAGATTCGGTAAACATATTCAATACCATCCTACTGATACCGCAAGTGCTAGAGTGCTTATAAATAACCTGGGGTTTATTATTTGAGCTTTCCACAATCGTTTCCAATTGAGCTATGGACTCCAATTGAATCCACGGCAACTCTTTCCTTTCTTTCTTTGTTCCCGCCTTCTTTCCAAAAACACTGTCAAATATTCCCATAGTGCAAATTTACAGGATAAGTCGTGAGCAAACAAAAAGCTTACAACTGACTAAATGTCTTGCTGTTTCTGGTTTTATCAGCCATTTTGACGGTACACATCTATTGGTAAGGTTGTTGACATATCAGAGGAAAACAACGACTATGAACTTTAATAATTTTACCATAAAATCACAGGAAGCCATTCAAAGGGCCCAGCAGTTGGCCCAAGAATTTGGGCATCAACAAATCGAGAACGAACACTTGTTCAAGGCCATTGGCGAGGTCGATGAAAACGTGTTGCCTTTCATATTGAAGAAACTGAACGTCAACACCAACCTCCTCAACCAAATATTGGACAAGGAACTCCAGAGCTTTTCAAAAGTATCTGGAGGTGATATCATGCTTTCTAGAGAAGCTGGAAAAACTGTCAACGAAGCGAGCATCGTGGCCAAAAACATGGGCGATGAATATGTTTCCGTTGAGCATTTGCTACTCGCTATTTTCAAATCCAAGAGTAAAATCGCCCAAATCCTAAAGGACCAAGGTGTGACCGAAAAGGATTTGAAAGCGGCCATCGAAGAACTACGCAAAGGCGGCAAGGTAACCTCGCAAAGTGCCGAAGAGACCTACAACTCCTTGGATAAATATGCGAACAACCTTAACCAAATGGCCGATAGTGGCAAATTGGACCCCGTAATCGGGCGTGACGAGGAAATTCGTAGGGTATTGCAGATTTTGTCCCGACGCACCAAGAACAACCCGATGTTGGTAGGTGAACCCGGTGTGGGTAAAACCGCTATTGCCGAAGGTCTGGCACACCGGATTATTCAAGGGGATGTTCCCGAGAACTTAAAGGATAAAGTAATTTATTCCCTCGATATGGGTGCACTTATCGCAGGTGCCAAATATAAGGGCGAGTTCGAAGAGCGTCTAAAAGCTGTAATCAAAGAGGTAACCTCATCAGATGGGAACATTGTGCTCTTTATTGATGAGATTCACACGCTCGTCGGTGCAGGTGGCGGACAAGGTGCCATGGATGCTGCAAACATCCTGAAACCTGCTTTGGCCCGTGGTGAATTAAGAGCTATTGGTGCCACTACTTTGGACGAGTACCAAAAATATTTTGAAAAGGACAAAGCCTTGGAGCGTAGGTTCCAAAAGGTTTTAGTTGATGAACCCGATACCGAGAGTGCTATTTCCATCCTTAGGGGAATCAAGGAAAAATATGAGGCGCATCACAAGGTTCGAATCAAGGACGAAGCTGTAATCGGTGCTGTGGAACTGTCTCAACGGTACATTACCAACAGGTTTTTGCCCGATAAGGCCATCGACCTTATGGATGAGGCAGCTTCCAAACTTCGCATGGAAATCAACTCCAAACCCGAGGAATTGGATGTGCTCGACCGCAAGATCATGCAGTTGGAAATTGAGTTGGAGGCTATCAAAAGGGAAAACGATACATCTAAATTAAAAACCTTGAATTTAGATCTCGCCAACCTTAAGGAAGAGCGAAACGAAATCTTTGCCAAGTGGGAAAGCGAAAAGACCGTGGTGGACAATATCCAAAAAACAAAAGAGGATATTGAGAACTATAAGATTGAAGCCGAACGTGCCGAACGAAACGGCGATTACGGAAAAGTGGCCGAATTGCGCTACGGCAAAATAAAAGAGGCCCAAGAACGATTGGAAAAACTCCAAGATGAATTGGCTGAACAGCAAACTGCGGGCACTTTGATCAAAGAGGAAGTTACTTATGAGGACATTGCCGAAGTGGTTGCCAAATGGACCGGTATTCCAGTGAACAAAATGATGCAGAGCGAAAGGGAAAAACTTTTGCAGTTGGAAGATGTATTGCACAAACGCGTGGTGGGTCAAGACGAGGCCATAATTGCGGTTTCAGACGCTATCCGAAGAAGTAGAGCGGGCTTGCAAGATGCCAAAAAACCCATTGGCTCCTTCCTATTCTTGGGTACAACAGGTGTAGGTAAGACCGAGTTGGCAAAAACCTTGGCCGCCTATCTGTTCGATGATGAAAATGCCATCACACGGATAGATATGAGCGAATACCAAGAGCGCCACTCCGTGAGTAGATTGGTTGGAGCGCCTCCAGGATATGTGGGTTATGATGAGGGAGGTCAGTTGACCGAAGCCGTAAGGCGTAAACCTTATTCCGTCATCTTGCTGGATGAGATTGAAAAAGCACACCCCGATACCTTCAACATTCTTTTACAGGTGTTGGATGAAGGTAGATTGACCGATAACAAAGGTCGCGTGGCAGACTTCAAAAACTCCATCATTATCATGACGAGCAATATGGGAAGCCACATCATTCAGGAGAAGTTTGAAGATGCTGTAGATGTGGAAAGCGCTTCGGAAGCAGCCAGAGTGGAAGTTTTGGGATTGCTCCGTAAGACCATCAGGCCGGAGTTCTTGAACCGTATTGATGACATCATCATGTTTGCGCCATTGAGCAAATCGGATATCAAGGACATTGTAGGACTGCAGTTGGAAAACTTGAAAAGAATGTTGGCCAAGCAGAACATTACCCTCGATGCCACCGAAGAAGCCATTACATATTTGGCTGCAAAAGGTTTCGACCCGCAATACGGTGCACGACCTGTAAAACGATTGATTCAGAAAGAGGTATTGAACAACTTGTCCAAAGAGTTGTTGTCAGGAAAAATAACCTCCGATAGTATAGTGCTTTTGGATTCCTTTGATGATCAATTGATATTTAGAAATCAAGATGAATTGGTAGAGTAATTCTACAAATAAGTTTCAGTCAGAAAATCCCCTCCCCTAACCTTTTGGGAGGGGATTTTTATTTATATCATATTTTAAGATCAAAATTTTAGAAATCCTCAACTTTCGTATGCCATTACATTTAAATCCTTATTTTAGCTCAAAACCATATCCTAAATATGCCATTAATCATTGCCGTACTAGGTATCTTACTGCTGTTCTTGCTAATTGCAAAATTTAAACTCAACGCCTTTCTTTCGTTTATCATTGTATGTCTGTTTGTTGGTATTTTCCAAGGAATGGAATTGGGTAATTTAGTGCAATCCATACAACGGGGAATTGGTAATACGCTGGGTTTTCTCGTCCTAATTCTGGGACTTGGTGCCATGTTGGGAAAATTGGTGGCCGATAGTGGTGCCGCCCAACAAATCACGACACAATTGGTGGCCAAGTTTGGTGTAAAACATGTTCAATGGGCCATGGTGGTCACAGGGTTTATAGTGGGTATCCCGATGTTCTACTCCGTGGGCTTTGTTATTTTGATACCCTTGGTGTTTACCGTTGCCTTTTCCACTGGATTGCCATTGCTTTATGTTGGATTGCCCATGCTCACCTCATTATCAGTGACGCATGGATACCTTCCTCCCCACCCCGCTCCAACGGCCATAGCCGCCATGTTCAATGCAGATATAGGAAAAACATTGATGTACGGCCTTATTGTAGCCGTTCCCGCCATTATTGTTGCGGGACCGTTGTTTGCTCGAACTCTTAAAAAGATTGAGGCCAAGCCATTGAAAGAGTTTTACAATGCCGAACCCATCCCCGAGGAAGAACTACCGTCGACAACGGTTAGTATTTTGACCGCCCTTTCCCCTATCATTTTTATTGGGGTGGGCATTGCGGCCGAACAATTTTTGGAAGAAGGATTACTCAGAAATATACTTGCCTTTATTGGCAATCCAGTAATCGCTTTATTGATTTCTGTGCTGATTGCCATTTACTCCTTGGGATTGGCAAAAGGAAAGGAAATGAGCACCATTATGGATTCCTTGTCCGCCTCCGTTTCCAGCATCACCATGATTCTTTTGATCATTGCCGGGGCAGGGGCGTTAAAAGAGGTCTTAATAGATAGTCAAGTAAGTGACTATATCGCTGATAGTTTAAAGGGTTCCAGTATCTCGCCTTTGGTACTGGCCTGGCTCATCGCCACCGCCATCCGCGTTAGTGTAGGGTCGGCAACCGTAGCCGGGCTTACCGCTGCCGGTATTGTACTCCCACTCGCATCAGGTACTGGAACAAGTCCAGAATTAATGGTTTTGGCCATTGGTTCGGGAAGTTTAATGCTTTCACATGTCAACGATACCGGATTTTGGATGTTTAAGGAGTATTTCAACCTTTCGGTAAAAGAAACGCTTTCTTCATGGACCGTTATGGAAACTTTGGTAGGCGTAATGGGATTATTGGGCGTTTTAGCGATCAATAGTATAATCTAGCAATAAAATTTATGGAAAAATCACCATCACAACGAATGGAGGAACTCAACCTCCAATTACCTCCTGCGCCACCACCTGCCGGCGTTTACCGACCTGTTTTGGTTGTCGACAACTTTTTATACGTATCCGGTCAAGGACCTGTGAATTTAGATGGCTCCCTTATGACGGGGCGTGCCGGAGACGACATCGATGAGGAACAAGCAAAACTAGCGGCCCGTCAGGTAGGATTGACCATGCTGTCCACTATCACAACTCATTATGGAAGTTTGGACAAAATCAAAAGAATGGTAAAAGTTTTGGGAATGGTGAATTGCACGCCGGACTTTGGCAAGCAACCGTATGTAATCAATGGTTTTAGTGAATTAATGGCAGATGTTTTTGGAAAAGAGCATGGCATTGGTGCACGAAGTGCCGTTGGAATGATGCTTCCTGGAAATATTGCCGTTGAAATCGAAGCCATTTTTGAACTTCACAAATAACACCTCCCTTTCATGTTTATATTCGATGCCCATCTCGACCTTGCTATGAACGCGCTTGAATGGAACAGGGACCTTAGACTTTCTGTTTCCGAGATAAGGGAGCGCGAACAAGGCATGTCCGATAAGCCAGATCGTGGTAAGAACACTGTATCTCTGCCTGCCATGCGAGAAGGGAATATTGGCCTCTGCATGGCCACGCAAATCGCACGCTTTGTGGAGAAAGAAAGCCCGCTTCCCGGTTGGCACTCCCAACATCAGGCATGGGCACAGACACAGGGCCAACTTGCGTGGTACAAAACCATGGAGGCGGCAGGTGAAATGGTTCAAATCAAGGACATTGAAAGCTTGGAATCCCACCTCAAACTTTGGAAAAGTAATCAGCCCAATAAACCAATTGGTTACATTTTAAGCTTGGAAGGTGCAGACTCCATAATAGACCTGGATTATTTGGAAAAGTCATACGAATCAGGACTCAGGGCCATCGGACCTGCCCATTATGGCCCCGGAATTTACGCTCATGGGACGGATTCGGTGGGAGGAATAGGTCAAAAAGGAAGGGATTTACTCAAAAAAGTGGAGGAACTCAACATTATCTTGGATGCTACCCACCTTTGCGATAAAAGCTTTTGGGAAACCATGAATCTCTACAATGGACCTGTTTGGGCCAGTCATAACAACTGTAGAAAAATAGTAGACCATAATCGGCAGTTTTCCGATGAGCAAATCAAAGAGCTTATTAGAAGGGATGCTGTTATAGGAGTCGCCTTGGATGCATGGATGATGGTTCCCAACTGGGTCCGCGGTAAATCCACTCCACAAGAAATGAATGTCACCTTGGAAATTGCAATCGATAATATCGACCATATTTGTCAACTGGCAGGGAACACCGACCACGTTGGCTTAGGAACAGATTTGGACGGTGCCTTTGGAAAAGAACAGAGTCCGTGGGACATGGATACCATAGCTGACCTTCAAAAAATTCCTGATCTATTGACGAAGAGAGGTTACACAAGCTCGGATATTGAAAAAATAATGAACCAGAACTTCATCAACTTTCTGAGAAAAGTTTGGTCTTAAACATTGACCTAACCAAAAAAAAAGCAGAAACATGTTAAAATACAGGCTTTCGGCAGTTTAAATACCAAACAGTATTTGATTTTTTATATCTTAGTTTCGACCAACAGCAACCTAAGAATGACCAAGAAAGCAGAAAGGACCACCGCTTACATTATAGAAACCGTAGCTCCTATTTTTAACAAGCATGGTTATATAGGGACCAGCATGAGCGACCTTACTGAAGCCACAGGGCTTACCAAAGGAGCCATTTATGGTAATTTTGAGAACAAGGAAGCTCTAGCGCTGTCCGCTTTTGAGCACAATAGAAATATGCTGCTGCAAGCCATTGATGCAAAATTGGGAACAGGGCAAGAAGCCTTGTCCAACTTATATTCACTTTTGAATTTTTATAAGCAGTACGACGTTTTCACCCTTCCCATGGGTGGTTGTCCATTATTGAACGTAGGAGTGGACGCCCAAGGAAACAATAAACTTTTAGCAGCTGCTGTTAGGGAAACCATCAAAGAAATTGAAGGCAAAATTGCCCTAGTCCTTGAAAATGGTGCCAAACAAAACGAAATCAAACTTCCCGTT
The DNA here is from genome assembly GCF_003057865.1 of Muricauda brasiliensis. Taxonomy (NCBI): domain Bacteria; kingdom Pseudomonadati; phylum Bacteroidota; class Flavobacteriia; order Flavobacteriales; family Flavobacteriaceae; genus Allomuricauda; species Muricauda brasiliensis. The sequence continues at coordinate 88,991 of NZ_QBTW01000014.1, forward strand.
CCTCCATTACAATTTGCCAGACAGTTATTCACTATGGTTCAAGGTGCGGTAGCAATGAGTACTATGACCCAGGACCGAAAGTATTTGGTCAATACCATTAACTATTTAGAATATTTGGTGAAACAGGAGCTTAAAAAGTAAACCTTTTCCCTTACAACATACCCTTTCATAAGATTAAAAAACTGCACTCCTTCAGGCAAAGCCAGTTTTTATGATTGCTTCTTTCTTCCAAAAACCCAATCTATGTATGAAAGATTTGGGAATGTTGATGCCATCCGTCAATTGAAACCCACCATCCGTCAATTGAGCACACCTTATATGGATCTGTTGACATATTTTGGTTGAACAAAATTATAAGCACATTCATCTAGCTTAAAAAACAACCAATACAATGAAAAAATATTTTTACAGGAAATCGGACAAAAGATTCTGGAGCATTGAAGACAAAGAAACCAGTTACAATACCAGTTATGGGGTAGAATATTTAGGAAGAGAACGATTTGGCTCCAAATCATTTTCCTCGATAGAGACGTGCCAAAAGAACATAAAAAAGGAAATCCAAAAGAAAATGGATGATAACTATAAAGAAATTACCATTATTGATGATTTTTCTGATATTTCCACGATGGAATACGTTTGGGAAATCCAACAAGCGCAAATCGAGCAACCTTCTGAATATTACCTCAATATCTCACCGCACGTTTTAATAAAAGCACTCTGTAAAATAACATCACTTGAGAAACTTACTCTTCGCAATGTTGAAGAGCTTCCTAAGGAAATGCGGCAATTAGTCAACTTAAAAAAACTGAATATAGACTTTAGACATAACTACAAAGCAAGTATGCCTGAAGGCATGAGTAAACTTAAAGAGCTTGAAGAATTGAGCGTGCACCATATTTGCAGTATTGATAATATTGAGGAGCTGGAAAATCTAAAGAAATTGTACATAGGTTGTTGGCACGAAGGGGATGGGATCATTCCCGAGAATATTGGTCAATTAAAAAAACTTACACACCTCCACCTATTTTACGCAAACCAAATCCCGGATACTATATATGAACTGGAAAACCTAGAAGAATTGGGTTTTAAATTTTCAAATGTCAAAGAACTACCTGAAACCATCGAGAGACTCAGCAAGCTAAAAAAATTAGAGCTCGATTTTAGGGGAAATTTTGGGGACCAACCTCTAACACTGCCCCATTCTTTTGCAAAACTGAGTCACCTGAGCGAATTGACAATACTTGGGCGTAATGTGGAGAACGTGCCCGAAAGCTTTAAAAAATTACTCGATTAAAAATTGATTTTAAAGAAAACATACCTCATCAAAGGTTCCCAAAATTGTGCGCTAAACATGGATTTTTATGTACACACTATACAAAATTAAAAATCTCGATTGAGTTAGATTTCACATTTTAGAAGAAAATCATTTTAAAAATGTTCCTGATAATTGTTTGAAAATTAAAGGAAAGTGGTAGTTGGGGGCACTTAAAAAACATTTGGCAGTGGATACTGCCTCAAAAGAAAAGACATAACTAATGTACACCCCAACAGAGGATGAAAAATTAAAGGCTCTCCAAACTAGAAAGAAAGCCCTTGAAAAATTTTATAAAGCCATTACACGAAAAGACAACCCATTATATTTATCTATGATGGCCTTTTTGACCGGTGAAGTTAACGTTTGTCCACCTAGTGATCCCCAACATAATGACAGTCTCAAGTTCAAAGAAATAATATTTGCCCTTTTAGGGCCCTATCCCGATTGGGATTTTATGGATAAACGTATCCTTACCTTTATATCCCAAGACAGTTTTATCCATGAAGGTCATTTTTTTAATTATTTAGAAGAGGGTTTTTATGAAGGCCTCTTGAAGTGGTTACAAAAAACCAGTGCAGAAAATCCTAGCGTTAAATTCGAGGAGCTACTAGACGAATTAAAAAAATATAATATTGAAAAAGGCTTTGTACTTTCAAGGTGCATTGTTAAAGATTCCACACTCTTGCCCAATGGACAGCCCACTTCTTTAGGCAAGTATGTATTGGAAAACTTTATCAAAGACCCCGAATTTTTCATCAATAAGTCACTCAACAGGCAAGCACTAGTGGAACTTATGCTAAAACATGCCAAAAAAGACTTTGAGCCGTATCTATCTCGATTTTATATTATAACCTACAGCGATGGAACCAAACATCTACCATTTGGAGTTTATGAAGTATTGTGCAAATACGATTCAGAAAAGTATACTGAAATACTTAAAAATACACTAAATGATCTAGACGCAAAATGTTATGGTTGTAAAATAGACGCTGCTAGGCTACTGATGGAAAATAGAGCAGAAAAGTACGGTGCCGATGCCTTTAGTTTGGTGGGGGAAACAATGGAATATCTGTCCAATAAAAAAAATGAAAAGCCCGATTATAAACTTAGATGGTCACTGGGAAAATTATCAAATGATGGAATCCCGGAACTGATTGATTGGACATGCAAACATTTTGGAAAATCCGCAATCCCATTACTGCACAATTATGTAAAAAACACAAAACATCTAGATCTTGATGTTGTAAAGATAACCCTAAATCATTTTGGATCTGCGGCTTTGGATATTGTAGGAGAAGCTTTTAAAGTTAACCTTGAGGGAAACCTTAATGGACAGATCAGGTATTATAATTCATTGTTCGATGCTCTTTCCAATATTGATTATAACCCTTACCACGAAGAGGTTTGGAAACTTTTGGAATCCAATTCGCCCGAAATAAAACTCTTGGCATGCAATGAAATCAAAAAATTTGGGCCAAACCACGTAATTCCAAGAGCAAAAACCCTTCTTAACCACGAAAACGCCACCAAAAGAGAAATGGGAATAAGATTGCTATTATCTTTTGAAGAGGTTTGGAGCGAATTGATGGTGGTAATGGATAAAGAAAAAAACGAAGATCTACGGAACCTGTTAGTCAGAAAATTTTATTCCAAACCAACCCAAATCACTCTGGAGGAAGCAAAAAGAAGGATTGCCTCCGCAAATGAAAGAGGCAAACTCAGCAGAAAACCCGCCAAATGGATCGACATCTCAAAATTTCCAACTTTAAAATGGAGCAATGGAGTGGAATTGGAAGATAAGGAACTATTGTACCTTTTCTATAGGCAAAAGTCGTGGGACGACATATCCCCCGACCCCGAGGCACGGGATATTTATCCCCTTATTGACAAGAAAAGCGCCAAAGGCCTATCATCCACCCTCCTTAAACTCATAAAGGAAAATGGCGGCATAATGGCCAAGAATCGGTTTGCCCTATCTATAATGGGAATTTTTGGAGAGGATTCCGTCGTGGGCCTTTTGGAAGAAGAAGCAATTACGGGAACAAACTCCAATGCATGTCAAGTGTTGGGGCTTATGGAAACAATTGGGGCTGCAAGGGCCCTGGACAACATAGCGAACTATTTTACCGTAAAATATCCCAATATAAGAGAAGCGGCACAAATCGCTTTTAAACAGATAGCCGACAACAAAGGTATGCTCACACAGGAACTTAGGGATGCTATCGTACCTGATTTTGGTTTTGATGGGCTTACCAAGGAAATCAAGGATGGAGATGATTTATACAAAATATGTATTGACAAATCCCTTGACCTAATATTCGAAGATGCCGAAGGAAAGTGCACCAAGAGTATCGCAAAAATGGCTACATCAGAAACATTAGGCCATATCGCAACATTAAAAAAAGACATAAAAAAAGCGTTGGAACAATCCACTATCAATTTGGAACAGAAATTATGCAACCAAAACATATGGCCTGTGGAGGAATGGAAGAAAAGGTTTCTTCAAAACCCGCTGTCATTTGCTTTGGCCCAAAATTTTGTGTGGGGAACGTACCAAAACGGAGAATTGACAAAAAGTTTTATGCCCGATGAGAGGGGAGAATTGCAAACGATGGAAGGTGAAACTTTCAAACCAGAACAAGAAGCGTTGATTAAATTGGTACATCCCTTAAGCCTAGATTCACAGGAAAAAGACAAATGGTCCGCTATTTTGCAAGAAAAAGGAATCACCCCCCCTTTTCCTCAAATAGACAGAAGGGTGTTTGTATTGGATAAAGAAAAAAGTGATACGAAATTTGATTTCAGCCATGAAAAAAGAAGTGTTTCCGATACCGATTTCAAATACCGTACAGCAGACCTAGGTTGGCGGAGGGGCAGCATACTCGATGGTGGAGATATATCTTCTTACAAGAAAAGTATTCCCGCCCATAATCTGGAAGCCTTTATTATGTTGAAGGGCATCAATGTACAAGGGTCGTTTGGCGAAAAAGCAAAAATCGAAAAACTGTTCTTTGTGCCGTTGGATACGGTATATACCGGAACGGATACCATAAATGAACCACGAACGGAAAACGACCATAGATTGATACCTTTCGGGGAAGTGCCCCCGGTAGTGTACTCGGAGGTTGTGCGGGACATAGAATCGATATTGGAACAATAATAAGATGGGAGAAGAAGATCAAATAGATTGGACTATCCAGTTGCACAATGAGGTCTTTGATAAAGTGTGGTATGAAGGAAAATATAGCTTGGAGAACGGATATCACAGTGTTACAAAGGCAGTTTATGTACAATTTAAAAGTGGCCTTGTCCTTAAATTTTCTACAGAAAAAAAGGAAAGAAAAACTGCTGGTCACCATTTGGTCATAGAGGAAAAACAGCTATGGCAAAAGGAAAAAAGGTACGTGAAAGACCTGAAAGAAGTAACTGCCTTGGGAGAATACGGACCTTTTATAAAAAGTCCCGTTATATCCTGTGACATGGAAGTGCAAAATGTAGGAGAAAACATAATTGCTCCGTTTACGCGGATGATGAACCGAATGTACAGCCAATATTTAATGCTGAACATCCAATTAATGGTTGACGATGAATATGCGCTTTGTATTGCCGCATCCAAGGTGATAAACGGACAACAAATGATCAACTTCTATAACCAATTGACGGTTTTCTTCCAAAAATCGGTCTACACAGACTACAAGCAGAAAACATCCGAATATTTTATGTGGTGATTTTTGTTTTCGCCAACAATTGTCTTTCAGTAAGATGAAATGCATACCATTTTTGAACTATTTGTGGTAAGCAGTAGCTTAAGAAGTAAATCAATCCCCCCTCACCCTAAAAACCCAAAGTTTTTCATCGTATTTGCCAAAAAACTTACTGTCGCGGGCTTTTCTGGCCTCTTCCATGGTGTTGAAGCGTTCCAAATACACATAATTGTATTTATTGAAACTTCTGTAAAAAGATTTCGGCTCCAGACCCTTCTCCCGCAGCATCTTCATAAAGTTATCAAAATACTTTTTGGTGCCGTAGACATTGGCTATCAAATAAAATCCAGGTTCTAGACCATCTTCATTTTCTACTTCTTCGTAACGTTCGTTGGCTTGCACAACCACTTTTTGGTTCTGCAATTGTGCAATACTATCTTTTTTGCGCTGTAGCTCTAGTCGCTCTTTTTCTTGTTGAAGCTCCAATTGTTCCTTGATACGTTTTACTTCCGCCAAAGAATCTTTTTCACGTTCAATACGCCTTCTTGCCTCCAGTTCTCGTTGTTCTTTATCTAATCTTTGTTGCTCAATATCTTCTTCAAGCCTATTGGATTCTTCATTTTCCTTCTCCTTTTCTCTTGATCTTGTTCTTCCAAATTGATAAGATGCAACAATCTCTATAGTTGATTCTTCTTCGGAGAGGGAACTATCTGTTCCGAATTCCATCAGTCCGCCAATTGAAAAAGCTTTTGAGATAGTAATGCCCAGTCCTCCCGAGGGACCATAAAAATTATTGTAGCCGCCTTGAACCCAAAACTTAGATGTGGAAAACAGACCGTTCAGTCCGTACTGGGCATCCCCATTAGGAATGGTTTTTATATAAAGAACTGGTCTCACAAAACTATTTCCAAGACCTTTGGATATTGCAATAGGGAAATCGTTGCTCAATGTCCCTGTAACACTCTGAAAGCTATCCATGTTCCCGCTATTCCCTGAAACATTGAACCCAACGGCATTCTCCAACGCCACTCCAACACTAAACCGATTCAGCGCTAATCGTAATCCCGGCGAAAATTGTATCCTAAAAGCTTCGTAATCCTCCAAAAAAACTGGATCTAATTCATCCCCTTGAAAAAACTGTTCGTCCGCTACCGATTGTTGAAAAGCGAAAATATTCAATCCGACCATTAAGCGAATATCATCGCCTAATTCAAAAGCTTGGGCAAAATTCAAATTACCTCCAGTATATAGAAAAACTCCCGTGTTGTGCTGTAAAAACCCAGCAGAAACTACCGATGAGGCATTTAACTGGTGAGTGTAATTGGCAAAAATGGTGGTCGGGTCTTCATCTATTGTCTGCCATTGCCAGCGCGTCCAAACAGAAAAGGAGTTCGGGCTGTTCCAATCCAAAGCATAGGTAGGATTAAATAAACTTGCATTGAACTGTGTTAACGAATGTTGTCTAAAATCAGATGGCAGAACGGGCTCTTGCCCCCAGCTTGTCATGTAAATTGCCATTGCAAACAAACAAACCAAATATTTTGGCATACGAGAAAATGAAAATTAAACGTTACTTTTAGGCTAATTATCTAAAAAACACTCGTGAATTTTGAATAGAACCATGCGAACCATCAAACCTCTAATTATACTTGCATTTATATTCTTTGGAATAGTCAGCTGCAAAAAAGATACGAAAATTGGGGAAGATCCTATTATTTCCACCTTCTATTTTATTAGACATGCAGAAAAAGATAGAACCGACCCGGAAAATGCTGACCCAGAGCTCAATCAAGATGGGTTGGACAGGGCCATTCGTTGGGCCGAAGTTTTTGATGCCATTCCTTTGGACGTCATTTATTCCACCAATTACGAGCGCACTTCAATGACAGCCGCCCCAACTTCTGTAAAAAAAGATATTGACATTACATACTATGATCCCAGCACATTTGATGTGGAAGAGTTCAAATTGGTCAATGATGGTAAAAACGTTTTGGTCGTAGGACATAGCAACACTACACCAATGCTTGTAAACAAAGTACTTGGAATGGAAAAGTACGATCAAATGGACGATTCTGACAATGCCAGTCTGTTCATCGTACGAATCATTGATGGGGTACCGACCGATATTCGTCTAAAAATGGACTAGGTTTATTCTACCACAATATTTTTGAGCTCAATTTTACTTAAGAGTTCAAGCTCACCTTCGTTGTATAACTTTCCAATATCCAAAATGGACGTATTTTCATTTTTAGGCTTGTAGTTTTCGTAATCTACAAATCTAATGCCTTCGACATATCTTTCATTATACGCCTTTCTAAAACGTTGTCCACCCCCGTTCACGTGAAAATCATAGGCAAGGTAATCGGGCTTAAAAGACTCTTTATCAAACCAATATAGATAGGTGTCTTCAAAATCATCCCCTCCACCCTGCTGGTCGAATGTTACTTTTACTTTATAATACTCTTTGTTGTTGATAGTCTCCTTTCCCAAAAGCTCCTTATTCACAGCTCCATCGTTGAGCCCAAAAGGCAATCGCACAAAATAATGCACAGAATTGATGGAGTTGGCATATTTCACGGCCATGGTATCATGTACCATTACCAAGGAATCGTTGATGTAGCGTTCAAACTCTTCGCCGCGTTTGATATCTGTAATAGTTGTTGAATCCAATGCTGAGATTCTCGTGAATACTCGCTGCCCCCCAACATTATCGGAAGCATAACTCATATCCCTAAAATCAAAAGAAACTTTGTGATCATTAAACTGTTTTCCTCCACTATCAGCTATGGAATTATCCACTATTTCTTGTACGGTCAATTCTTTTTTAGGCTCTTGTTTGCATGCGAAAGCGAAAACGAGCATCAGCGGGATAAAAAATCTTTTCATGAGTTGGTTTTGGTACTTATTCGTAAAATCTAGCATAACATTACAATTTTCTTGGCAAAGAGTTTATATTTTTGTGCCCGATGCAACAAAATATCAACATAAAAAATAAAAGAGCCCGATTCGATTACGAAATTTTGGATACCTATACCGCAGGCATTGTTCTGGGAGGTACCGAAATAAAATCGCTACGATTGGGCAAGGCTTCCATTTCCCAGAGCTTTTGTGAGTTCAATGACAAAGGTGAACTATTTGTTGTGAACATGCAGATTGATGAATACAGTCACGCAAGTCACTTTAACCACGCGCCCAAAGCCGTTCGTAAATTGTTACTTAACAAACGGGAATTAAAGAAACTTCAAAAAGAGGTGGCCACTACCGGACTTACAATCGTCCCACTTAAAGTTTTTATCAATGATAAAGGTCTCGCCAAAATGAACATCGGTCTGGCAAAGGGTAAAAAATTGTACGATAAACGGGAAACTATCAAGGATAGGGACAACAAACGTAACCTATCAAGGATCAAAAAGAGCTTCAACAATTAGTTTTTGTCTTCCAACAAGGGCACAAAGCGGAACGAACCGAATTCTTTTTTCTCAAACTCTTTTTCAGACTTTCGCACAAACAAGGTCATGATTTGTTCATCCGTCCCTACGGGAATCACCAACCTGCCCCCTACTTTTAGCTGGGCCATTAAAGGCCTTGGCACTTCAGGAGCCCCGGCGGTTACGATAATACCATCAAAAGGAGCTTCTACAGGCAATCCTTTGTAACCATCACCAAAAATCATTTTCTTGGGGCGGTAATGCATTTTATTAAAAAATAAACTGGTGGTCTTGAACAGTTCCAACTGGCGTTCAATAGTATAAACTTTCGCTTTTAAATGCATTAAAACGGCGGTTTGATACCCGCTTCCTGTGCCAATTTCCAAAATTTTGGCGTTCGGCTTCACCTCCAATAATTCTGTTTGAAAAGCCACGGTATAAGGTTGTGAAATGGTCTGGTCGGCCCCAATGGGGAACGCCTTGTCCTGATACGCATGGTCCTCAAAACTACTATCCAAAAACAAGTGTCTTGGAATCGTTTTTATGGCATCAAGTACCTTTTGGTCCGTAACTCCCTTGGCTGCAACAATCTCTGCCAAGTTTTTGCGCATTCCCCTATGTTTGAGCGTATCCTTCATGGTCTCTGGTCTGGTGGCACGAATTTAAAAAGTTCCCTAAAAATATCCCCTTAGTTCCTCTCAAAAATTTATGGAAAATGGCATCATATCCGTATTTTTGACCAAAACAGGTATTATGCTAAAAGTTGGTGTCCTCGGAGCAGGACATTTGGGAAAAATACACCTTAGGCTCTTAAACCAGTCCGATAAATATGAACTTGTCGGATTTTATGATCCAGATGAAATCAATGCCAAAAAAGTAGCCGCAGAATTTGGCTACACCCATTTTGACAACATCAATAATTTGATAGATGCCGTAGATGTGGTCGATATTGTAACGCCCACATTGTCCCATTTTGATTGTGCCAAAAAAGCCATCGAAAAAGGGAGGCATATCTTTATAGAAAAGCCCATCACCAATACGCTGGAAGAAGCGGAAGAATTATTGGAGCTTTCCAAAAAACATAATGTAAAAGGCCAAGTTGGGCATGTGGAGCGCTTTAACCCGGCATTTTTGGCAGTGAAAAACAAAATCGAAAACCCCATGTTCATTGAGACCCACCGATTGGCGGAATTCAATCCGAGGGGAACCGATGTTCCTGTAGTCTTGGACTTGATGATTCACGACATCGATGCCATTTTGAGCGTTGTGCCTTCGGAAGTGGAAAAAATTAACGCAAGTGGGGTCTCCGTTATCAGTCAATCACCGGATATCGCCAATGCGCGTATACAGTTTAAGAATGGCTGTGTGGCCAACCTTACCTCTAGCCGAATCTCTTTGAAAAACATGCGAAAGTCACGTTTCTTCCAGCGTGATGCCTATATTTCGGTGGATTTCTTGGAGAAAAAAGTAGAAGTGGTAAAAATGAAGGATGCCCCGGAAAGTCCAGGGGATTTTGATATGATTCTTCAAAATGCCGAAGGGAAGAAAAAGCAAATCTATTTTGAAAACCCCGAAATAGACGTCAACAATGCTATTTTGGACGAGTTGGAAACGTTTGCCGATGCCATCAACAACGATACTACCCCAATCGTTAGTTTGGAGCAAGGCACCAATGCCCTTCGGGTGGCCCTTCAGATTATTGAATCTTTTGAAAATTAATGGTTGTCGTTACTGAATTGGTTCTAACGGACAACACTTTAAACCATATACTATGCAACAAATAGCAGTAATCGGTGCTGGAACCATGGGCAATGGTATTGCTCACGTTTTTGCCCAAAATGGATACAAGGTCAACTTGGTGGATATTGCACAGGTATCCTTGGACAAAGGAGTTGCCACCATCACCAAGAATTTGGACCGAATGATTGCTAAAGAGGTTATCGATGAGGCCAAAAAAGAAGCTACTCTTTCCAATATTACCACTTATACCAATCTCAAAGAAGGTGTGTCTGACGCAGATTTAGTAGTTGAAGCCGCAACAGAGAACTTGGACATCAAACTCCAAATTTTCAAGGATTTGGATGAAGTTTGTGATGCCAAAACCATTTTAGCGACCAACACATCATCAATTTCCATTACGCAAATCGGTGCCGTGACCAAGCGCCCGGAAAAAGTAATTGGAATGCACTTTATGAATCCGGTGCCCATTATGAAGTTGGTAGAAATTATCCGTGGATACAACACATCGGACGAAGTCACGGAAACCATCATGGAGCTATCCAAAAAATTGGGCAAAACTCCTACGGAAGTAAACGATTATCCCGGTTTTGTGGCCAATCGTATTTTGATGCCCATGATCAACGAATCCATCGAAACCTTGTACAATGGCGTAGCCGGCGTTGAAGAAATCGACACCGTGATGAAATTGGGCATGGCGCACCCGATGGGACCACTACAGTTGGCTGATTTTATTGGGTTGGATGTATGCCTTTCCATTTTGAACGTGATGTACGACGGATTCAAAAACCCGAAATACGCTCCCTGTCCCCTACTCGTTAATATGGTAATGGCTGGTAAATTGGGTGTAAAATCGGGCGAAGGTTTTTACGATTATTCCGAATCCAGAAAAGCTGAAAACGTTTCCGCGCAATTCAAATAGGGTTCAAAGAACTTGGTTGTCGTTCCGACAGAGCGAAGCGATGAGGAATCTCATGATTTTAAATCTAAAATGAGATTTCTCACTACGTTCGAAATGACCAAGAATACTAAGTGTTTGGAAATAAAATATCGACAATAAATAATTAGGGAAGTATCCCTACTAACTAGATAACAAATTTCATGGCCATTGTAAAGCCTTTTAAGGCCATTCGCCCCACAAAGGATAAAGCTTTTTTTGTGGCTTCAAGATCCTACGAGGAATATTCCAAAGAGGAGCTTAAAGCGGTATTGCAGTATAACCCGTTCTCTTTTTTGCATATCATCAACCCTGGGTTCAAGTTCGAAAAGAACATTAAAGGGAAAGAACGGTTTGGATTGGTCCACAATCGGTATTTGGAATTTTTGGAGGAAAACATCTTTCAAAAAGACGAAGAGCCCAGCTTTTATCTGTATCAAATTGAAAAAGATGATTTTAAGAGCTTGGGGTTCTTTTGTGCCTGTAGTGTAGATGATTACCGGAACAATGTTATCAAAAAACATGAGGATACCATCCAAGACCGTGAAGAATTGTTCGCTGATTACCTTCATACGGTTGGTTTTAATGCCGAGCCTGTTCTAATGACCTATGAGGATAATGCATTGGTGGATGAGATTTTTCAGCGTAAAATTGAACGGAAACCCGAATACGATTTTACCACGACAGACAGGGTCAACCATAAACTTTGGAAAATCTCCTATCCTGAAGGAATCGAAAAACTGGAAAAAGCTTTTGGCGACCTTAATGCACTCTATATTGCGGATGGACATCATCGTAGTGCATCTTCCAGCTTGTTGGCAGACCTAAAAATGTCAGAAAATGAGAATCACACAGGAGAAGAGCCCTATAATTATTTTATGGCTTATTTGATTCCTGAATCACAGATTAAAATCTTCGAGTTCAACCGAATGGTCAAAGATTTGAACGACTATTCGAAAAAGGAGTTTTTGATTCAGTTGGACGAGCATTTCAGAATAGAAAAAAGGGAGGACGGACTTTGCAAACCATCCAAAAAACATGAATTTAGCATGTATTTGGGCGGAGAGTTCTACACCTTGCACTTCCGACAAACCAACCATGAATTTACGGATGCTTTGAGCAAGTTGGACACCCAAATCCTGTACAAAACCATTTTAGAGCCCATTTTGGGCATCACAGACCTGAGGAATGATAAGCGGATTTGCTACGGTTATGGCAAAAATAACCTTATCCAAATGAAGGATTTGGTGGATTCGGGAAGCTATGCGGTGGGTTTCAGCTTGGTTCCCACAACAGTTGAAGAAATCAAGGCAATTGCCGACGCTGGTTTGGTAATGCCCCCAAAAAGCACGTATATTGAGCCTAAGCTCCGTAGTGGGCTGGCTATTTATGAATTATAGAAAACTATGTCCATAAAAGATAATCTCAATACAATAAAATCCGAACTCCACGAGGGAGTTACCTTGGTCGCCGTTTCCAAAACCAAGCCCAACAAGGATATTTTGGAAGCCTACGAAGTGGGGCAACGCATATTTGGGGAAAATAAAGTGCAGGAGATGGTCCAAAAATGGGAAGACTTGCCCAAAGACATCGAATGGCACATGATTGGCCACGTACAACGGAACAAGGTCAAATACATGGCCGAATTTGTTTCCTTGATTCACGGGGTGGATAGTCCCCGCCTATTGAAAGAAATCAACAAACAGGCAAAAAAGCACGACCGTGTTGTTCCCTGTTTACTTCAAATCCATATTGCCGAAGAGGACACCAAATTTGGTCTGGATAAAGCAGAACTGGAGGAACTTATCGAGTCTGATGCATTTAAGACGATGGAGAACATCAAAATTGTAGGTTTGATGGGCATGGCAACTTTTACAGATGATGAAAGCCAGGTTCGCAGAGAATTTGCCCAACTCAAATCCATGTTCGACGACCTTAAAACAAAACTAAACGACATTACCATCCTTTCCATGGGCATGAGTGGCGATTACAGGCTAGCCATTGAGGAAGGTAGCACCATGGTCCGGATTGGAAGCAGTATATTTGGGGCTAGAAACTATACATAACCAGTAATTTTCCATGTACGCGATACTTGACATTGAAAGCACGGGAGGAAAATACAATGAGGAAGGCATCACCGAAATCGCCATCCACAGGTTTGATGGGCATCAGGTGGTAGACAAATTCATCTGTTTAATCAATCCAGAACGGGAAATACAACCCTTTGTAGCCAAACTTACGGGCATTAATAATAAAATGTTGCGTTCGGCACCCAAATTTCATGAAGTAGCCAAACGTATTGTGGAAATTACCGAAGGTGCCGTTTTGGTAGCACACAATGCACAATTCGACTATAGAATTCTCAGAACGGAGTTTAGACGTTTAGGGTATGATTTTCAACGCAAGACACTTTGTACGGTAGATTTGTCCAAACAATTGATTCCAGAGGCCGAATCGCATAGTTTAGGAAAATTGGCGCGCTCATTGGGGATTCCCATGAGCGATAGGCACCGTGCCAATGGGGATGCACTGGCGACATTAAAACTCTTTAAATTATTATTGGACAAGGACTCGGGCAAGAAAATTATTACCGAAGTCATCCGTGAAGAGACCCATGGAGAACTCTCACCGAACCAGTTAGACATGGTTTTTAACCTACCTTCGGAAACAGGTGTTTACTACATGCACGACAAAGACGGGGAAATCATCTTTTTGGGCAAGACCAAGAATATCAGAAAGAGGGTGAACCAACATTTTACCAACGTTGGTAAAATTGCACGAAAACTTCAAAAGGAAACGAAGAAAGTAACCTACCAGACCACAGGAAGCGAGCTTATCGCTATTTTAAAGGCATATGTGGAACAAAAAAAGAACAAGCCAAGGTATAACCATATTTCCAAAAAGAAACTCTTTACCCATACCATAGATTTTAATCAAAATGGGGGCGACCATATCATTTTAAAGGTTGAAAAGGACCGTACACTTGAATACAAAAAAATGGCCTTTAACGGAATGCAATCTGCTAAAAGTTTCTTGGACAAAATATCAGAAGAGTTTGAACTTTGTCCATGCTCTTTGGGATTAGGTCCTGAAGAGCCGGAGGAAGCATCAAACTGTAACAACAAAGTGCTTTCTGCTTTTGAAAAGTACAGTATACAAGAGAAAAATGTGGCCCTGACAGATCAAGGCAGGCAAACGGGAGAACGCAGTTTTATCTTAGTAAAAAATGGTAAGCTTCAGGGTTTTGGCTTTGTGGAACTCAACCATCAAATCAATAATATTCATATCTTAGAATCCATAATGACCCCAATGCGGAGCGACGAAAATACAACCTTTATCATTGAAACATTTTTAAGAAAAAACAATAGGTTAAAAACCATACCATTAACATCCTGATCATTGAAAGAATACAAACCACAAGCCAAATGGAAAAGTAAACTTCATGAAGTGATTTATGAAGCGGACACCCCATCGGGCAAGTTTTTTGATATTGTTCTTTTTATCCTGATCATCATCAGTGTTATTTTGGTCATGTTGGAAAGTATCGATGGCTTTGATGAGCATTACCATAAAACACTGCTTACCCTAGAGTGGATCGTGACCATCTTTTTTACCTTGGAGTACATTGCGAGATTGATCAGTATTAAAAAGCCATTAAAATATGTGTTTAGCTTTTATGGAATCATTGATTTCTTGTCCACCATTCCCCTCTACCTCTCCTATATTTTAGCAGGATCTCAAGTATTGTTGGCTGTACGAGCGTTTCGTCTGCTAAGAATTTTTAGGATTTTAAAGCTTGTAAAGTTCATGGGCGAAGCCTCACAACTACAATCTGCTCTAAAAGCAAGTCGAACCAAAATTGCGGTTTTCATTTACGTGGTTCTTATCCTTTCCGTAATCCTTGGAACCATAATGTATATAGTTGAAGGGGACGAATCCGGGTTTACCAGTATTCCAAAAAGTATTTATTGGACCATTGTTACGCTTACCACGGTAGGTTATGGTGATATTGCTCCACAGAGTAATTTAGGACAGTTCTTGGCAACCGTGATCATGATCTTGGGTTATGGAATAATAGCAGTGCCTACAGGTATAGTTACGGCGGAATTTGCAAGGAACAAGCATAGTGAAGTTGAAGACGACAACGGATATGTGGTCCATGTTAACACCCAATCCTGTCCCAACTGCTCGGTCGAAGGTCACAGGGATGATGCCACCCATTGTTATAATTGCGGACACCCATTATGAGCGAAAAAATATTACTTGCAGTGGTTGGCCCCACGGGCATTGGAAAGACCGCTCTGGGAATCCAACTGGCGAAACACTTCAACACCGAGATTATTTCCGCAGATTCCCGACAGTTTTTCAAGGAAATGGAAATTGGAACTGCGGTTCCCTCAAAAGATGAGTTAGAAGCCGTTCCCCATCATTTTATTCAGCATAAAAGTATTTTTGAGCCTTATTCTGTGGGTGACTTTGAGAAGGAAGCACTTTCCCTGCTAGATGGTTTGTTCCAAAAAAAAGATATGGTGGTTATGGTCGGCGGTAGCGGTCTATATGTGGACGCTGTTATATCGGGCCTTGATGAATTCCCAGAGGTTGACCCCGAGATACGCTCCAGATTAAACCAACAATTAGAAAATGAAGGCTTACAAAGTCTTCAAAAAGAATTAAAACAAAAAGACCCGGACTATTACAAAAGTGTGGACCTGGAAAATCCCCATAGGTTGATAAGGGCCTTGGAAGTCTGCATAGCATCCGGCAAACCGTTTTCCTCCTTTCTGGACAAACCAAGGGCAGCAAGGCCATTCAAGTCTTTTTATATAGGGGTTGATGCTTCTAGGGAAACCATCTACGAACGCATAAATACGCGAGTGGATCTTATGATGGAGGCCGGTCTCTTGAAAGAAGCTGAAAACCTTTATGCAAATAAGGACTTGAACGCATTACAAACAGTTGGTTACAAGGAACTTTTTGAATATATTGAGGGTAATTGCACTTTGGAATTTGCCATTTCGGAAATCAAAAAAAATACAAGACGATTTGCAAAACGGCAACTGACTTGGCTGCGAAAGAACGAAACCATTTTGTGGGTACCTTATAATGCTGAACCAGAAGAAGTACTTAGAATGGTTACAGACCGACTTAAAACCAACCTTTATGCCTAACGGTAAAACTGTACTAATTGTTATGGGAGTGAGTGGTTCCGGTAAGACCGAAATTGGAAAACGACTTTCCAAAGAGCTCTCAAGACCCTTTTTTGATGGTGATGACTTTCACCCTGAAGCGAACGTTAAAAAAATGAGCGCTGGATCTCCGTTGAATGATGAAGACCGGAAAGGATGGTTGGTCGCCCTAAACAAATTGGCTATAGAACACAAGAACAAAGGTGCAATCATTGCCTGCTCTGCTTTAAGAAAGAACTATAGAAGCCTTCTAAGGGCAGGGATGGGGAATTGTATGGAATTTGTATATTTAGATGGTTCCTTTGAATTGATAAAGTCGCGATTGGAGCAAAGGAAAGGACATTTTATGCCCTTGAACTTGTTGAAATCCCAATTTGACACGCTGGAACCTCCTTCCAAGGCAATAACGGTTTCCATAGATGAAACTCCTGCCAAGGTTGTGAAAAGCATCATTAAAAAACTAAACGATTAAAAATCCCCCGAATTTTCGGCAGAAAAAAAGCCGCCTTTAAAGGTGGCTTTTTTATATGATATGGGACATTGGTTTATTGCTCGTTTTCAGCTTTTACAACAAGCCTAAATCCTTCCCCGTGTATATTCAATATTTCAACTAGGTCATCTTTTTTCAGATATTTTCTTAGTTTGGCGATATAAACATCCATACTTCTGGAAGTAAAGTAGTTGTCATCTCTCCAGATTTTGGTCAATGCCAGTTCTCTTGGCATCAAATCGTTTTCATGAAGCGCCAACAAACGTAATAGTTCGTTTTCTTTTGGAGACAATTTTATAGGTTCTTCTTCCTTATATTTCAAGAAGCGTAATTTTGAGTTTAAATGGAAGTTTCCAATCTCAAATTCAAACTGCTTGCTATCGGCCAAAGAACTGGATGCTTTTCTCTGGAGAATCGCTTTCAGTTTCATTAAAAGGACTTCAGAATCAAACGGTTTGTTCAAATAGTCGTCCGCACCTGCTTTATATCCCTTTAGTACATCTTCCTTCATGGTTTTGGCCGTCAAAAAGATAATAGGCACGTTCTCATTTTTCTCTCGAATTTCCTTCGCTAAGGTAAATCCATCCTTGTAAGGCATCATTACGTCCAAAATACAAACATCATAATTGTCCTTTTTGAACTTTTCAAAACCTTCCATTCCGTTTTTGGCCAAAACAACATCAAAGTCGTTCATGGTCAAATAATCCTTAAGAACAATTCCAAAATTGGGATCGTCCTCCACCAATAGTATCTTTTTTTTCTCTGTTTCCATAGTTCGTTTTTAAATTAAAGGGAGTTTTATAAAAAAGGTACTTCCTTTTCCCTTTTCGCTTTCTGCATAAACCTCGCCCTGATGATCATCTATAATTCGTTTTACGTAGGCCAATCCTAATCCATGGCCTTTAACGTTATGTATGTCTCCGGTATGTTCCCGGTAAAATTTTTCAAATACTTTTTTCAGGACCGCTTTGCTCATTCCAGCACCATGGTCCTGTACTTTGATAATGATGCTATTTTTTACCACTTCGGTAAACACATCTATTTTAGGTGTTTCTGGGGAATACTTTACGGCATTGTCCAAAATATTTACCACCACGTTGGTCATGTGCATATCATTGGCCAAAACTTCAGAGCGTTCGGCATCAAGATGGGCATTTACATAGCCGCCCCTATCCTGAACAATAAGCTCTATATGTGCAATGGCATCTGTAATAATATCGTGCATATTTACACGGTCTTTACTGATGTCCAATTGATTTTTCTCCAATTTGGATATCCTCAGTACGTTTTCTACCTGCGCGTGCATACGTTTATTCTCATCACGAATCATGCCTAGATAACGCAACACCTTTTCCTTATCCTCTATGGATTTCGGATTTCGTATAGCTTCTACTGCTAAATTAATGGTCGCTATGGGTGTTTTGAACTCGTGCGTCATATTATTGATGAAATCTGACTTGATCTCTGAAATACGTTTTTGCTTTATTAGCTGGTAAATCGCGCTGGAATAGGCCAGCATGATTACCAATGTAAACACCAAGGATAATAGGGCCATTCCCATCACTGAGCTGAAAATGTATTTTTTCATGCTCGGGAACGTAAGTAGCAGGGAGAAATTGGAACTCCCTTCACTATCCTTAAAAATAGGCGCCTTGTACATTTTGGTACCCGAAAACTTGAACTTTCTGGAACGCACCTTGGTAGGGTAACCCTGACTGTACACTCCATATTCGTAATCGGTATCAATATTCCGGTTACTCAACTCTTGACTGAGCAACAATTCCAGTTCTTGTTTGGACACCCTTTTATGAATTGGCTTTGCTTTGGCCGCCTCCATAAAAACATCTTCCCAAGCCGCTTTGTCAATACTGCTCAATCCACCAATTTTCTCCGCGCGTTGTATAGGGGTCAAGCTATAACTCTTCCCATCCAATCCATATTCTTCTTTGAATACGGCCTTGGTCCGCTTGCTCGTGAAGTTTTTAATTGTGGTCGTATCTTCATTGCCACCTGTATTAATATCAAAGAACGCAGAGGTTATATTGTAATCTTCTTCAAGAATTCCGTGGGAATAAAATAGGATTTCATCGGAATTCAAATCCCGATCCACGAACAAAAAATTCTTGTATTGCGTGCTCTTGGGCTCGCCAATACTATCCGCAAGAGATGCTAAACGGTCCGAGTATTCCTTCATCTCGCGCTTCTCCACCCTACTCGCCACTTTATCCAGAATGTCCGTAACTGTCCTCGAGAATTGTTCTTCTTTGTCGTTTACGGATGTTCTAATCCAGTAAACCTGCACAAAAATTATCCCCAGAAGAGATAAGCTCATAAGAACAACTAGAAGAACGAATAGCTTCTTGTTCATTGATGTAAAATTAAAAATTTAACATTTAGTACTTTTAGCGTTTAACCAAAACTTAACATAAATGTTAAAATTTAGGTGCTATCGCTAATAGTTTGAGGTGTAGTTCCTTAACCTTTTCTTTGGTTTTATCCAAGTCTAGGTTTTCTATAACGTGATGGGCCAATTTCTTTTTTTGACCATCTTCCAGTTGATTATGGATGCGGTCCTTTATCGCTTGTTCGCTAGTACCGTCTCTCCGAACAACCCTTTGTATCCTGATATTCTCTGGCGCAGTTATAAGTATGGTACAATCGTATTTATCCTGTGCTTGGTTCTCAAAAATCAGTGCGGTTTCTTGAATAACATAAGGTGACTCTTGCCTTTTGGCCCACTCTAAAAAGTGCTCCCTAACCGCTGGATGGACAATTCCGTTAAGCTTTTCGAGCAAATCCGAGTCTTTGAATACCTTTTCTGCAATAAAGGACCTATCAAGCCCTTCTTCGTTATAAGCCCCATCACCCAATAATTGTATAATGGCCGTTTTTACCTCTTTGGAAGTTGACATGAGTTTTTTGGCTTCCTGATCAGAGTCGTAAACCGGGACTCCTAGGTCCAAGAACATTTTTGCCACGGTACTCTTTCCACTTCCAATTCCTCCTGTGAGACCAACTATCATCATTGCTGTTCCAAAACAAAATTTACGGTCCTTTCTTCCAACTTTACATCGTACACTTTTTGAGGGCTCTCTGTAATTTCCAAAAACAATTTGCTGCTTTCAGAGCCATCCAACTGACCATAATCGGCCACCACCTCAAAATCGGATGCGGATATCTCTTTCAGTCTTTCTATCGTAGCCTTGCAAAGAATAGTGACCGAGTTGGGAAACGTTTTTACTTGGTAACCTTCAGGAATATTGCGCACCTGAATCGAAACTTCAAAAACTTTTTCCGAGAATTTGGACACCTTGCCAAAAACCGTTGCACGCCCCACTGAGAATATGCTATTGTCCAGCCCTTTCGGGAAAAGCAAAGTGACATCGCTAGAAAAATCTTCGTTCACATTGCTAAGTTGAACAGGTGAGGTTTTAATAATCTTTATGGTATCTATTTCACTTTTTGGCCCTTTCACAACAACTGAATCAGGAGATATCTTAACCTTTCCGTCCAATATATAATTTTGTTGAAGTCGAAGGTTTAAGTTCGCCTGAATAGGTATCTTCTTGGAATCGACCTTGTATAAATCTACATCTAACACATTCGGGTCCAAATCCAACAAAGATATATTTTGAGACAGCTGTTGGTCCATTTGTCTAATCAAGACCTGCTCATCGAGAACATATTTCCCATCTTGGTACTTTACTTGGGATACATCAATATCTACTCGACTTCTAAAAATCTTATAGTACAAAAATTGAAACCCGCTTGTTCTTAGTTTTGCATCAATCTGGTCTTTTGAATTCTCCCCCAACAGTAAAGAATCGGGAAGGTTACGGTAATTTAAGGTAAAATAAGCCCTGGATTCGTATGTTTCAGATAAATTGCTGATAAACCATGCAAAAAAAGAGCATATCAGAAATAGCAAAAATACTTTTGCCTTTCTTTGGTTGAGACCGTGCAATACCTTTTTAAACACTTTACTTCTTCTTGAAAAATAGTTTTGGGAACAACTCCTCTGGGTTCTTATTACTAAAGTTAAGCAACATTGTGGACTTGAAAAAACCTATTCCATATCCTGTAAACTGAATCATAAGGGCAAAAATGGACAACAAGGCGACAATGAGACTTTTACTCTTTATCAAAGCATCCAAAAATAGTGCCAAAAAATAGAACATATAGAGTATCAGTGGTAGTCCAAGCCCTGCAAAGGCCAAGAGAATCGCCACCACCAATCCAAGCATAAACAATGTCGGAAACCAGTATGTCGGCTTCGCCGTTCCGGGGTGCCATTTATTGAGTATGGGACGGACCATCCCAAATTTATTGACTTGAATATAAAATTTGTTCCAGTCGATACGTCTTTTATGATACACAAATGCCTCGGGGAGCAATCTAGTTTCAAACCCCGCCTTCCAAATACGAAAAGTCAGGTCCGGGTCTTCACCAGGATGTATACGACCGAAACCTCCCGCCCTTTCAAATGCTTCTTTGGATATCCCCATATTAAAACTACGGGGCTGAAATTTACCTACGCCTTTTTTACCTCCACGGATACCCCCTGTGGTCAAAAAAGATGTCATCACATAATTGATGGCTTTCTGAATAGTGGTAAAGGAATCATCCGCTGCATCCGGACCACCGAAACAGTGCACAAACTCCCTAGTTAGTTCCTTGTTCACTTCGGACAAATATTGCTTAGGGAGGATGCAGTCCGAATCCAGAATGATGAAATAATTTCCTTTAGCATGTTGCATTCCAAAGTTTCTGGAATCACCTGGACCGGAATTTTCTTTAAAATAGTAGGAAATGTTCAGGCCATCCCGAAACCTATCTACCACTTCCTCCGAACTTTGTGAAGACCCATCCTCAACAATAACCACCTCAAAATCTTTCTGGAAGTCTTGTTTTTGGAGACTTTCCAAGAGTTCCCTAATTTCATCAGGCCGGTTGTACACCGGTACCACTATGGAAAAAAATGTATTCATCTCAAACAGAAAAGCCACCCTAAAAAGAGTGGCTTCCCATATATTTTTTAAAGTTTATTTCGAAAACTCATCGATTACTTCTTGACTCACACCTGTATTAGAGAACCCACCATCGTGGAACAAGTTCTGCATGGTCACCTTTTTTGTCAAATCGGAGAAAAGTGATACCGTATAGTTGGCGCAATCATCTGCGGTGGCGTTGCCCAATGGCGACATTTTTTCCGCGTAGTTGATGAACCCATCAAAGCCTTTAACACCCTGTCCAGCTGTGGTCGGGGTCGGTGATTGGGAAATCGTGTTCACCCTTACCTTGTGTTCCTTTCCGAAGAAATAACCAAAACTTCTGGCCACAGACTCCAAATAAGCTTTGTTGTCCGCCATATCATTATAATCCGGGAATGTTCTTTGTGCTGCCATGTAGGTCAATGCTACGATACTCCCCCATTGGTTCATCGCTTCAGCTTTATAAAGTGACTGCATAACTTTATGGAAAGACAATGCGGACACATCCCACCCTTTCTCGGTAAAACTGTAATTCTCGTCGGTGTAATGTCTTCCTTTTCTAACATTGACGGACATTCCAATGGAATGGAGCACAAAATCCAGTTTTCCTCCCAAAATCTCCATGGATTTCTCCACCAAGTTTTTCAAGTCCTCTTCGTTAGTGGCATCTGCGGGAATAATTTCTGAATTGGTCTTTTCCGCCAGTTCATTGATTTGACCCATTCGCATGGCGATGGGTGCATTCGTTAGAACAAACTCGCCACCTTCTTCGTGAACGCGTTCAGCGGTTTTCCAAGCAATGGAGTTAGGATCCAATGCACCAAAAATGATTCCTTTTTTACCTTTTAAAAGATTGTATGCCATAGTTTATTGCTATTGTTGATTGTGTCACAAAGATATTTAAACTATTTGAAGTTTGGGAAGCAGCTTTGTGGTTTTATTGTAACAGCTCCCTAGCATGCGCCAAAGCGGATTCGGACAACGACTTGCCACCCAACATTTCTGCCAACTCCCGTACACGTTCGTCCGTAGTCAGCCGTTTAATGTGTGTACTCGTGCCCTCTGCCCCTTCTTGCTTGTAAACTTTGAACTGATATTGTCCTTTTGATGCCACTTGTGGTAAATGTGTTATGGAAAATACCTGCATCGTACCGCTCATCTGCTGCATAATTTCCCCCATTCGGTTGGATATTTCACCTGAAACCCCGGTGTCGATTTCATCGAACATCATGGTGGGCAGGTTTTCATACTCCGCCAAAATGGATTTTATCGTCAGCATAATCCGGGATAGTTCCCCTCCAGATGCCACCTTTTTTAGTTCTCCGTAATTGGAGCCTTTGTTGGCAGAAAACAAGAACATCAAATCATCTTTGCCATTGGTTTTAAATGATTTGGAGGGATTCACCTCAATCTTAAATGTTGCTGCCGACATTCCCAATGATGCTAGATTTGTATGAAGCCTCTCGTTCAATTTGGGGATGACAGCCTTTCTTCCCTCACTTATTTTTTTGGCCCAAGCGTCCACCGTTTTGGTGATGGCATCGACCTCTTGTTGCTTCTCTTTGATTTTGGATTCAATATTGGCAACCGCATCCACCTTTTGGGCCAATTCCTCCCGAATGGCTATTAAATCCGTAACGGAATCCGTATGATGCTTTTTCTGAAGGTCGTAGAGTTGCTGTAATTTCCCATTGACTACTTCCAAACGTTCAGGATCAGCCTCTACACCTTCTTGCATTTGCTCCAGTTCGGAGGCAATATCATCGGTTTCAATCAAAACTGATTGAATCCTATCGTACAAGGATTTATAGTCAGCCCCGAAATCAGTCAAGCTCTGGAATGCCCGTTTTAAATCGGTAAGTCGGCCTACAATGCCCAATTGCTCGTCATTCAACAACTGATGCCCGGCGGACAACTGTTCCATAATCTGCTCCACGTTGCTCAATTGCTCGTACTCTTCTTCGAGTTCTTCCTGCATGCCTTCCTTGAGCTTGGCATCTTCCAGTTCCTTCAACAAAAAACTATTGTAATCGTGTTCTTTATCGGCATCAGCCTGGAAATCTTCCAACTTTTGAAGCTCTTTGGACGCTGCCCGCAACTTTTCAAGCTCATCCATATATCCCGAAAGATTTTCGGAGTTATCGGCCAATGCATCCAACACTTTCATCTGAAAATCGTTGTCGGTGAGCTGCATGGTCTGATGCTGCGAGTGTACATCCACCAATTGGTCTCCCAAGGCACGCATCACATCTAAAGTAACAGGGGAATCGTTTACAAATGCCCTCGATTTACCGCTCGGCAAAATTTCCCTCCGCAAAATAGTAGTGTCCTCGTAATCCAGTTCGTTTTCTTCAAAAAACGGCCTGAGCTGATATTTGGAAATATCGAACTCGGCCTCTATCACACATTTTTGTGCTGTATTTTTTAACGATGATAAATCGGCGCGCTTTCCCAAAACCATGGAAAGACCTCCCAAGAGTATGGATTTTCCGGCTCCGGTTTCACCTGTTATGGTGGTAAATCCGTTGGAAAAAGACACACTTACGTCATCAATGAGTGCATAATTTTGGATGGATAGATTTGCTAGCAATATTGAAGAATTTACCCGTAAAGATAAATTTCTTTATAGAACTGCACTAGTAATTTATTTCATTCCATGTGCTGGAATAAAATGGAGCCACTTTATTAAGGGTTTCCTTGAGTTTTACAATGTCCACCTTTGGGCCGTCCGAAAAGATATTCTGGATTTCTTCGGACTTGGCATCAAAAAAGGTCTGGATCAAGAAGGCATTGGGCCTACGGCTAATAAGTGTTTCGAACAAACGAAGGCTTCCGGCGATAATTTGCTTGCCCGTGCTATTGTTATCTGCCAGTATATCGAGTCCTTTTCTATGGTAGTTGTACATGGCAATCCGGTATTCCCTGAACGAGTTGCTCAATAGGTTGTCCACCAACTCAAATCGGCTGCGGTCCCCCGTGTCTTGGCTCCAACCGGCATAACCGGAACTCTGAGCTTGGGTCACAATGTTCTGTGCCTGACGATAAAAATCATTTCCACCTTCCAAGGAAAAAGTATCGGCATCCAATCCCAACATAATGTACACGTAGTAAGAAATTACCCCCACCAAATTGGAATCAAAATTATTTGGATTGTACACTAAAGGTTGGAATTCCTGATATTGAAAGTTAAATGAATTGTCCTTGTAGTTGAACACAGGGCTTTCGTATGTGGTATTAAAAACCGGTCGTGTGGATTGAATCTGAATATTGGCTTCAAAACGGTCCGATTCGTACTGGGTTACCGTAATGAACATCCGCGCATTGACACGCTCATTTTCACGATAAGTCCTGTTGGTCCATTTAGTCTTGTTCACAAAATCGTTCAGCGAACGCTCCAAAGTTCTAAAAATCTGTTGATTGGTCTGCCCTACTTGGTCAGAGTTCACAGTCACCGAAGAGTTCAACTCTTGTGCGGAAGTTCCGATGGTCACCAACAATAAGAGAATAGAAAAAACTATGTTACGCATGAATCCTGGAGATGATTTCTTTCCAAATATCGGAAGCTACTTCGGGCTTCGTCTTCAAATCAAACGTTTTTATCTCCGAATTCTTATCTATGAAAGTAATTTTATTTGTGCTACCGCCAAACCCAGCGCCGTCATCTTTTAAGGAATTAAGAACAATCCCGTCCAAATGTTTTCTTTTGAGCTTGCCTTTGGCATTTTCCAGTTCATTTTGGGTTTCCAAGGCAAATCCGACCAAGAATTGATGTTTTTTGGCCTCACCAAGTGACATTAAAATATCCGGTGTACGTTCCAGCTCAATCTTCATGTCACCTTCCTGCTTCTTCACCTTTTCAGAAGCTATTATTTTAGGACGATAATCTGCTACCGCAGCTGCACATATCGCGATATCAGTGTTCGCGTAATGTTCATGACAGGCTTCGTACATGTCTTGGGCCGAGGTCACCCGAATCAATTCGATGCCATTATGTTCGATGTCCAAATGTGTGGGTCCGGAGACCAAAATTACGTTCGCGCCAAGATTTGCAGCCCTTTTGGCCAGTTCAAACCCCATGGTGCCCGTGGAACGGTTTCCCAAAAAACGAACGGGATCAATGGCCTCTTGCGTAGGCCCGGCCGTAATGAGTACTTTTTTCCCTGAAAGTGGCAATCCTTTTTTTAAATCTTCTTGAATAAAGGCCACTATGTTCTCAGGCTCTGCCATACGTCCCTCGCCGTGCAATCCACTTGCCAGCTCTCCCGATTCGGCAGGAATGATAGTGTTTCCAAAAGATTCCAATTTATCAATTGAATTTTTGGTGGATGGATGCTGGTACATATCCAAATCCATGGCAGGTGCAAAATACACTGGACACTTTGCCGATAAATAGGTCGCTAAAAGAAGGTTGTCGCATGTCCCATTGGCCATCTTGGACAAGGTATTGGCTGTAGCGGGAGCAATCAGCATCACGTCTGCCCAAAGTCCGAGCTCAACATGGTTGTTCCAGGACAAGCTTCCATCTTCCTCGTTGATAAAATCCATCAACACTGGATTTTTTGAAAGTGTGGAAAGTGTAAGTGGAGAAACAAAAGAGCTGGCGCTCTGGGTCATTACAACTTTGACCTGGGCGCCAGCTTTAATCAGTAAACGAACAAGAAATGTAGTCTTGTAGGCGGCAATTCCCCCGGAAACTCCCAAAAGAATATTTTTACCGCTGAGCATTTCTTATGCGTCTTTCTCTGTATTCCTGTAGTAGATTTTATCTTCCAACCACTCTTGTACCGCCAAAGCATGTGGTTTTGGCAATTTTTCGTAGAATTTGGAAACCTCAATTTGTTCTTTGTTCTCGAACACTTCTTCCAAACTATCGCTATAGGTAGCAAATTCTTCTAGCTTTTCCAACAATTCCTTTTTAATCTCAGAATTGATTTGGATAGCTCTTTTGGAAGCTATGGAGATAGCCTCGTAAATATTTTCGGTTTTTTCGTCAAACTCGTTTCTATTAAGAGTTTTTGTGGATACCGGGGCCTTGGTGTTTTTCAAATCTTGCATGTGCAATGGTTTAAAAGCTAATTTTTTATTTTGATAAAGAAGCAGTGTCGTATGCACTCAACTCCTCACGGATTGTTTCGGCATAGTCATCAGCCTTTTTCTTGAATTCCGTTTCAGGAAAATAACGCATCAACGTATTATAAGATTCAAGTGCATCTTCCAATCGCTCTTGTTTTTTGTCCAATGTACTGTTCAGGGCTAATCTCGTGGCCGATTCTATTCTATAAAACATGGCTTCTTCACGATAGACGGAACCTGGATTGTCTGTAATGAAATTATCAAAAGCAGTGATTGCAGAAATCAAAACGGGCAAATTGAATTCTCCCAACTTGTTGAATTGCTTCGCTATCTCTATTTCTTTCTTCTCCTTTTTGGTGGTCAACTCCCTGGCCATTGTGTTGGCTTCCTCAAAAAACTCAGACTCGGAATAATTATTGATAAAGGTCTGTAATTTCAAAAGTGCCTTGTCAGTTTCTGTTTGATCTAAGGAGTACTTTGGAGAAAGCATGTAATAACTTTTTGCTCCCAAAAAACTGGCCTCTTGAATCTTGTCACTACGTGGGTAAGACTTAATAAAGCGCTCAAACTGATAACCGGCCAAGTAATATTCCTCATTTTTGAAGTAGCTATCGGCAAAAAAGAACATCACGCGTTCCCCTTGTGGTTTTCCAACATATTGGGGCGCAATCTGCTCGAACAAACGAACCGCTCTTTTATAATCACCTTCCTCGTACAGCTTTTCGGCCATATCGTATTTGGCCTTCACATCGGTTTCCTTAAGTACCTTTTGATACTCACTACAGGATACGAGAAGCACTGCTGCACAACAAAAAAGGAGTATTGACCTCATTTTCAAAAACATTTTGCAAAATTAGTGATATTGAATGGATATAAAAAAGATTTTTTTACCACTCAAATGTAAAAGGTAGCAAGGGCAATCCCCAATTATTTGGGCAACATTTAACGAATTTTAAACATGGGCCTTGTCCAACTGACCCAAAGAGGCTACGATTTTATCCTTTAAAACCGATGTCGCTTCCACTAATGGCAATCGCACAGTAGCCCGTGAAATCCCTTTGCTTTCAAAAATACTTTTTATACCGGCCGGGTTCCCTTCTTCAAAAATTTGGGACATTAAGGGAGATAGTTTGTGGTGGATGGCGTAAGCTTCCTTTACGTTGCCTTCCAAGCCAAATTTTATCATATCGGAAAAAAGAGATGGCAATCCCTGCCCCAAAACCGAGATAACACCAGCCCCACCTGACAGCACCGTGGCCAAAGCCGTTGAATCGTCACCAGAGATGACCAAAAAGTCTTCTGGTTTGCCTTTTATAATATTATCAATTTGAACGGCATCGCCGCAAGCTTCTTTGATAGCAACAATGTTGGCAAAGTCATGCGCCAACCTCAACGTGGTCGCCGGCAACATATTGCTGCCTGTTCTTGAGGGTACATTGTAAAGCACGATTGGAATGGGCGACGCTTCTGAAATCAGTTTAAAATGTTGGTATATGCCCTCTTGTGTAGGCTTGTTATAATAAGGTGAAACGGAAAGTATCGCATCAAAATCAGATAAATCCAATGTTTTTAGCTCGTTCACCACCGCCATGGTATTGTTGCCTCCTACACCTAGTACCAAAGGAAGTCTGCCTGCATTGGCGCGCACCACCACATCTACCACCAACTGCTTTTCTGCCTGCGAAAGGGTTGCCGATTCGGCCGTTGTTCCCAGCACCACCAAATAATCCACACCACCTTGAATGTTATGCTCCACCACTCTTTCCAAGGCTTCTACATCTACCGATAAATCTTCTCTGAACGGGGTTATCAAAGCTACTCCTGTTCCGATCAATTGTTCCATCACTTCAAATTTCTTTTAAGACCTTTAAATATTTCTTCAGTTCACTTTTGAACAACTTAAAGTCGCCCAAGGATGTATTCAAGATTAAATCATTCAGTTTGGGGTCCTGTGCCGCCAAACCTACTTTGAGACGTGCAGGAGTTTTTACCGACAACAACTTCATCATTAAATTATCATCTTCGTAATAATTGACCAACATATCGTACTCTCTGCTCAAAAATTCCAGAACATAACTGTTCTCTATCTGTCCTTTCCACCCAAGGTCCTTGTCCGAGAACATTTGGATGGCGTATGGGGAATTTTTATCGAACTCTCGCTTGTATCCAATGATTTTTATGGCATTCGGTCTCAGCGAAAATTCCTCAATAAGTTCGTAAAAGGCCTCTGCTTTCTGAAAATTATCAACATCGACGATACAGCCCACACTGGTAATTCCCTTATCCCTGGCAACAGTCTTGGGAGACCTTTCCAGTTCCTCCCTTAAATATTTATGCCCCGATTTAACCTTAAATTTGTCTTGGAGTCCTTTCAAAAACATATTTTTGACGATTTTTACAAAGGTAAATAATCTACCAAGACGACTTAACAAAGATACGCACGTGAACAATCTAAATTTTAAACAATTTGTTGTATTTACAACTTTTTGTTTTTTAATGTCCTGCAAAAACGATGCTGGAAACCTAACGGAAATACAGGGCAAACAAATCCCAATCGATTCCACCATAGCCCAGACCGATTCCATTGAAGCGTTTGTGGAACCGTACCGAAAAAGAATAAACGAGGTACTGGACAGCACCTTGGCATACGCTCCAAAACCGCTATTGCTGAACGATGGCGAACGTACCTCATCCATGGGAAACTTAATGGCGGACATTGTTTTTGAGCAGGCCTCCCCTATCTTCAATTCCAGGTCCGGGAACACCTTGGATTTTGTGGTGTTGAACGCCGGTGGTGTACGCTCCATTATCTCCGAGGGCAATGTAAGCGCCAGAAACGCCTACGAGGTAATGCCTTTTGAAAATTATATTGAAGTGGTGGAACTCAGCGGCTCCGCTACCCGTGAACTCATCAATTTTGTGGCAAAGGCTTCTAGAAGACACCCCGTTGCCGGAATCGAGATTGTTACGAACGAGAACGGTGCCCTGGAATCCGTGAACATTCAAGGGGAACCTTTTGATGAAAGCCGAAACTACTACGTGGCTTCTTCCGATTATTTGATCAACGGAGGGCCAAGCGTTGGCTTTTTTGACCAAATTGTTTCGAGAACCCCAACAGATTACCTATTGCGCAATGCCATGATAGACTATTTTAAAAAGGTGGATACGCTACAAGCGGTTGCTGATGACCGCATAAAACAAATGGATTAATGAAAAGAAGGGACTTTATTACCAACACCACCGCTGCATCCACTTTAATTGGATTGGGCGGGCTCAGTTTAAGCTCATGTTCCAACTTGGGCAAAAAACAGATTACCATATTGCACACCAACGATGTGCACAGCCATATCGACACCTTCCCCTCTACCCACTCCAGGCACCCAAATTTGGGTGGGGTGGCAAGGCGCGCCACTTTGGTGGAGCAAATCCGTAACGAAAACCCGAACACCCTGCTTTTTGATGCCGGGGATATTTTCCAAGGAACCCCCTACTTTAATTTTTATGGCGGGGAACTGGAATTTAAGCTGATGAGCAAGCTCAAATATGATGCGGCAACCATAGGCAACCACGATTTTGACAACGGTATCGAGGGGCTGCTCGCGCAGATGCCCAATGCCACTTTTGAAATGATCAACGCCAACTACGATTTTACCAACACTGTGATGGACGGCTACGTGAAACCCTATAAAATCTATACGGTTGATGGCATTAAAATCGGTGTGTATGGCCTTGGTATTGAATTGGACGGATTGGTGACCAAAAAACTCTACAAGGAAACCCAATATTTGGACCCCTACGAGATTGCCCTGGAGATAGAAAAGCAACTCAAAGAGGAAGAACAATGCGATTTGATTGTTTGTCTATCGCATTTGGGTTATGATTACGATTACCCTGAAAAACCTTGCGATACCCAATTGGCACAAAAAACGTTCCACACGGATTTGATCATTGGCGGACACACCCATACTTTTTTGGACAAGCCCGATGTGCGCACCAACCAAAACGGCAATTCGGTTATGGTGAACCAAGTGGGATGCTACGGAATCAATTTAGGTAGAATAGATTTCTATTTTGATACCGATAAAAAGGCATCGGCCAACGGAGTGAGCATTACGGTTTAGGTGATTTGGTTCGGTTATTTGGTTAAGGGTTAAGGGTTAAGGGTTGATGGTTGATGGTTGATGGTTGATGGTTAATGGTTAAAAGGTTCTCGACTGCGCTCGAACTGACAAGGAGTCGATTGTTGGATGATTCGATTATTTGGTTATTGGGTGAAGGGTTAAAGGTAAATGGTTAAGGGTTAAGGGTTAAGGGTTAAAAGGGTTCTCGACTGCGCTCGAACTGACAAGGAGTCGATTGTTGGATGATTCGATTATTGGATTGCTGGATTGCTTGATTGTTGGTAATTGAATAATTGTTTATTGTCAAGGGTTCAGATTTCAGATTTCAGATATCCGACTTCTGACTTCTGACTTCTGACTTCTGACTTCTGACTTCTGACTTCTGACTTCTGACTTCTAAAAAAGAATAACCGAGAAAGCACTTGGCCCTCCCGGTCTCTTCTAAAAACAAATAGTATGAAAAATTGCTATTTCAATAATTAA